>DASXGS010000467.1:0-5793 GCA_036488975.1 Rhizomicrobium sp.
TGTTCGTCGGCAAGACCGAAGCCGAGGTGGCCGGCTATTTCCAGCATCCGTGGAATGCGTTGTTGATGGGCCTGTTTGTCATCGTCGCGTGCGTCCACATGATGCTGGGCTTGCAGGTGGTGATCGACGATTACGTGCATCGTCCCGGTCAACGCATCTTCTTGCTGCTGCTGAACCGTGCGTTCACCTGGATTGTGGGCGGGCTGTCACTCGTCGCGCTGTTGCGCCTGGCGGTGGGCTGATGCCGGCCTACACGATCACAGATCACAACTTCGATGTGGTGGTTGTCGGCGCCGGCGGCTCGGGCTTGCGTGCAACACTCGAATGCGCCGCGCGCGGCCTGAAGACAGCCTGCGTCACCAAGGTCTTTCCCACCCGCAGCCACACGGTTGCCGCGCAGGGCGGCGTCGCCGCAGCGCTCTGCAACATGGGCGAGGACGACTGGCGCTGGCACATGTACGACACCGTCAAAGGTGCCGATTGGCTCGGCGACCAGGACGCGATCGAATACATGTGCCGCAATGCCCCGGAAGCGGTGTATGAGCTTGAGCACTACGGCGTGCCGTTCTCGCGCACCGAAGACGGACGCATATACCAGCGCGCATTCGGCGGCATGACCTCGAATTACGGCCAGGGCATCGCGCAGCGCACCTGCGCCGCGGCTGACCGCACTGGCCACGCCATTCTGCACACGCTGTACGGCCAGTGCGTGAAGCACGAGGTCAACTTCTTTATCGAGTACTTCGCGCTCGACCTGATCGTTGATGACGGCGCGGTGCGCGGATTGATGGCCTGGAATCTGGACGACGGCACAATCCACCGCTTTCGTGCCCACAAGGTGATTATGGCGACCGGCGGCTACGGCCGCTGTTATCTCTCCTGCACCGGTGCGCATACGCAGACGGGCGACGGCAATGCCATGGTGCTGCGTGCCGGATTCCCGCTGCAGGACATGGAGTTCGTACAGTTCCATCCGACTGGCGTGTATGGCGCCGGCGTGCTGATCACCGAAGGTGTACGGGGCGAAGGCGGCTATCTCACCAATTCGGAAGGCGAGCGCTTCATGGAGCGCTATGCGCCGCACGCCAAGGATCTCGCTTCACGCGACGTGGTCTCGCGCGCGATGACCATCGAGATTCGCGAGGGTCGTGGCGTTGGTCCGAACAAAGACCACATTCATCTGCATCTGTCGCATCTAGATCCGAAGATCATTCACGAGCGCCTCCCCGGCATTACCGAAAGCGCGCGCATCTTTGCGGGCGTCGATGTCACCAAGGAGCCCATTCCGGTGCTACCGACCGTGCACTACAATATGGGCGGCATCCCAACGAACTACATGGGCGACGCGGTCACACTAAAAGACGGCGATCCGGATTCGGTCGTGCCTGGCCTGATGGCGGTGGGAGAAGCAGCGTGCGTCTCCGTGCACGGTGCCAACCGGCTCGGCTCCAATTCGCTGATCGATTTGGTGGTGTTCGGAAAGGCCTGCGGAATCGAAGCGGCCAAGGCGATCACCCCCGGCGAAACGCATCCCGATCTGTCGAAAACTGCGGGCGAAGAGGCACTCGCGCGGCTGGATCGCTACAGATATGCGTCCGGCGGGACCTCGACCGCGCAGATGCGGCTCGCCATGCAGACAGCAATGCTGGAGGACGCGGCCGTGTTCCGCACTGGCGAGACGCTGAAATCAGGCCAGAAACGCATCGATCAGATTTACAAAGGCCTGTCCGATATTTCCGTGGCGGACCGCTCCATGATCTGGAATTCCGATCTGGTGGAAACCCTCGAATTCGAGAACCTGATTCAACAGGCCGTGGTGACCGTGGAGGGCGCCGCCGCGCGGCAGGAAAGCCGCGGCGCACATGCACGCGAGGATTTCCCCAACCGCGACGATCAGAACTGGATGAAGCACACGCTTTCCTGGCTGGATCCGAAGACCGGCTGGGCACGGCTCGAATACCGCCCGGTGCACACCTGGACACTGACCAACGATGTCGAATACATCCCGCCAAAGGCGCGGACCTACTAGCGACTAGTTACCGTTTACCGAGTCCCACAGGCTGCAGAAATGCGCGGTGCCGTAGTTGTCGATTGGCCCGATTTCCCCGCGGTCGGGGACCAATTCCTGAACCTCTTCCGCCCCGGTGAACACCGGCCATGAGGCAACTCTTCCGCCGTGGTTCGGATCGCCGAACCTGACGAAGTTTGCCCAATACGCCTGCATCGCGTCCGCAAGCTTCTGTTCGCGCGCCCTCAAGCTCGCTGTGGAGGGAAACGCAAACAGGAACTGCAGTTCCGCACCATGTTCGGATGCCGTGGGGTATCCGTACTGATCGTTGGGCAACTTTGTAACGGTGGGCGTGGCCACTGTGGGAGGCGCCTTGGGGTCGTTGAACTCATAGGCATAGACACTGACGAACTGCGCCATAGCCACGTTCGCATCCTGGGCATTGCAAGCGAATCGCCAATCGGTTCCGATCTGCGATAACGCCTCGTCCGCGCTGGACGCATTGCCGGCCAGGTAGCGATCCGGAAACTGGCTCAGCGGATAAGTCTTGGCCAGATTGGCGTCGAACGACTTCGTGTTCAGAGAGGCCGGAAATCCCTCCGAAGCCAATGCGAGATTGATCTCCTGCGTATAGCTGCACGTGCTGCCGCCACAGAACGCATTATCATGGGAGAGATCGTAATTTGCGGGACCGCCTGCGGCCACGATCATGTCGAAGCTGGCAGCGAATGGAATCGCTGCCGGCTCGAAATAGCGCCCTTCGTTGGCGTTGATCCCCTGGATCACCGGCACCTTGATGAAGTTCCCGCCCGAAAGCGCCGTGTTCAAACCGTCAGGTTCAATCAGCGTGCCGCTGACCGGGGTCTCGATATAAGAAATGGCAGACGCTGCCGACAGGAGCCGATGAACGCTCGCGCCATTCAGGCAGGTGCGAACCTCCTTGGCGTCGCCGGTCGCGGTGAGCGAGCTGCAATTGACGCCACGGACACTTCCTTCGCTCGACAGAACGGCATTGACGAACGGGTTGCCGAGAAAAAGCTCGTCCAGCCCTTTGGGCGGCATGTCGTGAAACTCGTAGGCTCCGCTCTCGATGATGCCACCACGAAACAAGCCATTCGCAAGGCTCGTCGAGGTCAGCTGGAGCGCCACGCTGAAGCCGCCCGCGGATTCGCCTGCGATGGTGACTCTGTTCGGATCGCCGCCAAAGGCGGCAATGTTCTTCTTTACCCAAGCCAGCGCGAACTGCTGATCCATCAACCCGTAGTTGCCGGAATCGTGTAGGTTTTCGAACGGATTTTGCTTGCGGGATTCGATCGCCTGCTGGGCCAGCCAGCCGAGCGCTCCCAGCCGGTAATTGATCGACACGGCGACGATCTTGTGCCGCGCGACCATTTCGACCGGTTGATATTCGGCTCCGGCGCCACTCTCGAACGCGCCCCCGTGGATCCACACCATCACAGGCAGCTTCGATTCCGCCGTCGGTCCAGTCGGTACGAAAACGTTGAGCGAAAGGCAGTCCTCTGACTGCTTTAGCGCGACTCCTGCGATCACCACGGGCTCGTTCTGCGGACAAGCCGCGACATTCGAAACATCCGCGGCGTCGAACGGATTTGGCAGCGGCGCGTGGGCCGCGGGAGGTGACCACCGCGCTGCGCTGGCGTAGGGAATGCCGAAGTAATTGGCGACGCCGGGGTCCAGGTTCGAAATGGCGCCGTTGATGGTCACCCCGTCGACCACGACAGATGGACCAGCCGAAGCGGGCGCCGCCGCCAAAGAGAGCAGCACCGCGCCTATAAGTCCTGCACGAACCAGCATCTTTCCTCCACCCGCCTGGTTTCCCCAGTATGTCACATCGTTAGGACCGGCAAGCGCACAGGCGATCTCAGCTGGACACGGCATCTGCCCAGGCGGCAAGCACATCGAGAAGCTCCGCCAACACATCGGCATCCTTCCGGCCGGATTTGGCGGGAACACGGAAGGAATGATCGGCATCCTCGAACAGCCTGAGCGTCGCGACGGTGCCGAGTCGCTTCACCAGGGGCTCAAGGTAATCGAGCGCGGCGAAGTCATCTCGCGTCCCCTGCAGAAACAACATCGGAATCCGCACCCGCGAGAGATGCTCCGCGCGATCATCGGAAGCCTTGCCGGGTGGGTGCAGCGGAAAGCCGAGGAACGCAAGTCCTCGCACGCCTGCCAGCGGCGCTTCGGCCTGGGCCTGTGAGGTCATGCGCGCGCCGAACGATTTGCCGCCGGCGAGAAGCGGCAGGTCCGGCAACAGCACCGCCGCCTCGGCCACAGCCGCGCGCACCGCAGCGTGGGCCACCCTCGGCGGGTCGGGGCGTTTGCCGCCCTTTTCCATGTAGGGAAACTGATACCGCAACGTGGCGACGCCGCGCTCGGCCAAGCCGTGCGCAGCGGCCGCAATGAATTTGTGCCGCATGCCGACGCCCGCGCCATGGGCCACCACGTAGCAGGCGCGCGCGTCCTCCGGCGCAATCAGCAAGCCGGAGACCTGGCCGCCCCCCTCTAAGTTAATTGCGATCTCAATTTCTTTGGGCATCGCCCGGGCCTCGCGCTCCGCTGCAACCAAAGCATAGACGAGCTGTTCAAGTCTCGTGCTTCATGGAGGACCGTAGATGCCCGAGCGGAACAATGAAGGCCGGGTGGAGCGCCCCGCCCACGAACGGGAGCAGAATCGCACCGCGACGCCGGGCGGTACCGTTGCCGGACGGGGGACGACGGTTTCCAGCCCAAAAGGCATTCAAACCAGCAACAAGCCGGAGATTGTGGCCGATGAACCGGCTTCCGGCTCGCCCGGCGCGCAGGCCGATCGCGATACCGCCGAGCGCAAGGCCTGATTGAAACGGCGGAAACCGGAGGCGCCGTTCCTGTGTCCGCCCGATCCTCCAGGCATGAGCGAAGAACGATCCTACGTCATCGGGACCCAGGACGCTGAAATTGCGCGGCTTGGGCTGCAGCACAGGGTGTGGCGCGCAAGCGTGCTGGATTTCTGGCAGCGCGGCGGCATCACAGTCGGCCAGACGGTGATCGATGCCGGTGCCGGCCCCGGCTTCGCTACCGCCGATCTTGCGGAGATTGTCGGCAGCTCGGGCCGCGTGATCGCAATCGAGCGTTCGCGCCGCTTCCTCGATGCATTGCGCGCAAGAGACTTTCCGAATGTAGACGCCATCGAAGCCGATCTCACCGAGTATGATTGGCCGACGTCGGTGGCGGACCGCATCTGGTGCCGCTGGGTTCTGGCCTTCGTCACCGATCCGGCGCACGCGATCGCGGGCATGGCACGCGCCCTGAAGCCCGGCGGCGCAATCCTGTTTCAGGAATATTGGGACTACAGCGCGTGGCGACTGGCGCCGTACTGCCGTGAGTTCGAGGACTATGTGGCCAAAGTGATCGAAAGCTGGCGTGCCGCCGGCGGCGAGCCCGATATCGGGCTGGCACTGCCGCGCTTGCTGGCCGAGAATAGACTGGCAATCGAATTCGTGCGGCCGGTGGTCTTTACGCCACGTCCCCGTGAGTTCGCCTGGCATTGGCCCGCCGCTTTCGCACGAGGCTATGCCGCAACCATGGTCCAGCAAGATCGTATTGCACCCGCGGACGCTGCCGCTATCGATGAAATTCTGTCCCGTTATGAAGGCGATCCGAACGCCTTCATGGTCACGCCCGGCGTGTTGCAGATCGTCGCGCGAAAATCGGGCTGAGCTCTAGCGCAACGCAGCGAGTGCCTTGGCGAGATCGGCGCCTTTCGCTGCCTTGAAGGCGACGCA
>DASXGS010000468.1:0-1993 GCA_036488975.1 Rhizomicrobium sp.
TAACCCGCAAACAGCGCGTTGAAATTGGGGCAGTCGCCGCTGGTTTCGAAGACAGCATCATAGCGGCCTTGTTCGAGCAGCATCTTCGCGGAGCGCACGGCGGCGCCGTAGGCGGCGCGACCGATGAGCGCGCCGGCGCTGACGCGGCGAACGCCGGCCTTCTTCAGTTCTGCAACCGGCGGCACAACTTTCATCGCCAGAATGTTCAGCGGTAGATCGACCGCGCGCACCACCTCGGCGATCTCCGCCACATCGTGCATCGCCGGCGCAAAAAAACCATCCGCGCCCGCATCGCGGTACAGTCTTCCGCGGCGGATGATTTCGGCGAGCTTCGCGTCATCCGGCACGAGGTTTTGCAGATACACATCTGAGCGCGCGTTGATGAAGATGTCCGCGCCAACCGCTTTCGCCGCGCGCTTGATCGCACCGATCTTGGCGCACAGAATATCCGGTGCCTCCGTGCCATCCTCCAGGTTGATGCCCGCGGCGCCGGCCTCGATCAGCGCGTACACATGCGCGGCCACCGCGTCCGGATTGGGCGAATAGCCGGCCTCGCTGTCCACCGTCACAGGCACCGAAACCACCCGCACAATCTCGCGCACCGCCCAGAGTGTCGTCTCGGTCGGCAGGTGCTCCTTGTCCGCGTAGCCGTGGCACCACGCCAGCGCCGCGCTGGAGGTTGCCACCGCTTCGGCGCCCAACTCCTGTGCCATTCGGGCGCTTGCCGCGTCCCAGGCGTTGGGCAGGATCAGACATTGGCCTGGCGCGTGCAGGGCGCGGAATTGTGACAGGCGTTCGGCTTGTGTGCTCATGATTGCTTCCTTGCCCGGTCGTCATGCGTTAGGGCAGAATCGGCATCCCGCCCGGCAGGGTCAATCGCGGCTTCCGGGCAGCCGCCATGCAACGGCGAATTTGACAGGAGAAACGATGGTCGCGACCACCGCCGCCGAGCACCTGAACTTCATTCGCGGGCTGATCGTCCGGCCCAAAAATGTCGGCGCCATCACGCCATCGAGCCCTGCATTGGCAAAGGCCATTGCGGCGCAGGTGGACCCCAAGCGTCCCGGTCCGGTGCTGGAGCTGGGCCCCGGCACCGGTGTGGTGACAGAAGCGTTGATCGAACGCGGCGTGGCGGAGGATCGACTCATCGCCATCGAGTATGACCCGGACTTTACCAAGATGGTGCGCGAGCGCTTTCCGCGTGCCCGCGTGCTGCGCGGCGACGCCTTCGCCTTTGCCGGCATGCTGGATGGGATTGTGGACCAACCCTACGCCGCGATCGTTTCCGGGCTGCCGCTGCTCAACTTTCCCGTCGAGAAGCGGCGGGAACTGATCGAAGCGGCGCTCGAGCGCCTGCAACCGGGCGCTCCTTACGTGCAATTTTCATATGGAACGAAGCCATCGATCCCGGCGACCGAGCACTACACCGTCAAGCGGGCGGCGCTCATATGGAAGAACCTTCCGCCCGCGCGCGTTTGGGTTTACCGCAAGGCATAACCTTGAAGCCTGCCACGAAACGGATTGCCGCCGGCGCGGCTGCGCTGTTCTGCATTGCCGCAGCATCCGCGGTCGGCGAAACAAAGGTCAGCCCCGGCCACAACGCAATTGTGATCCCGGATGGCGCACCACTCCGATTCGAGTCCTTCGGGCGCGATGAAATAGCGAAGTTCAAAGGTCGCTTCGAGCTGCGGGGCACGTACCGCTACGGCTATGTGAGCGAAGGGCTGCCCGCACGTTCACGACACATAGGATTGGCGCTGTCCTTCGCGCCGGATCTTCCGCTCGCTGAGAAGCTGCCGTACTGGCGGGGGCTTGCCCCACCGGCCGCGCTGGACTTCTCGAACGCGCGAACATTCGTTCGCCGCGTCATTCCTGCTGATGCCGTTGCGAAGTTGAAACAGAAAGCAGTGCTTTCCGTCAGCGGTCGCGCTGCGATTCTGGTTCAGGACTATCGCGCCGGCATCCAGTGCGGCGACGCGCGCTACAGCGTGCG
>DASXGS010000009.1:0-3389 GCA_036488975.1 Rhizomicrobium sp.
TCGCCTCGATGCGCTGCGGATTCAGGGAGAGCCGATCCAGCATCGCTGCTCCGAGGCTATTGGTGCGAGCGGCGTCGATATCCGTGGCATTGGCGGCGAGAATGGCATTGGCATTCGCGCGCAACGCGGATGCGGCCGCCATCAGTGCCACAGTCTTCGACGCGCTCGTGGTTTCGCGCAGGCTTCGCGCAGCCTCGCGCGCAACGGCGCCCATCGCGAGCAACTCTGCCTTCCACAGCGTGTCGTCGCGCAGGTTCACGTCGCGTGCTCGATCATATTGGTCATTGCCAGATCGTCGCGATGGATGATTTCGTCCCGCCCACGATAGCCGAGAATGGTGGGGATGTCGGCACTATGCTTTCCGGCGATGCGTTGCGCATCCGCCGCGCCATACGCCGCCAATCCACGCGCGACCTCGCGGCCGTCGGAATCGCGCACCATTACTGCATCGCCGCGGCCGAAGGTGCCCTCCACCCTCTTCACGCCGGCCGATAGCAGGCTCTTGCCTTCGGTCAGCGCGCGCGCAGCGCCCTCGTCGATCACCAGCGTACCCTGCGGATTTAGTCCACCGGCGATCCAGCGCTTGCGCGCGGCGGCAGGTGTTTCCGAGGCATGGAAGCGCGTGCGCCGCGCGCCGCCCTGAATAGCGGCGATCGGATGCGCGCACCTGCCGCTGCTCACAATCACTTCGCAGCCGGCTGCAGTCGCGATCTTTGCGGCGAGCAACTTGGACGCCATGCCGCCGCGGCCGAAGCCCGAGACCGACTCGCCCGCCATCGCTTCGAAATCAGGTGTAATGTTTTCGACTTCCGCAATGTGCTCGGCAGCCGGATCGCGCAATGGATCGGCGGTGCAGAGCCCATCGACGTCCGACAGGAGAACCAACCGGTCCGCTGCCATCATCGAAGCGACGCGCGCGGCCAGCCGGTCGTTGTCGCCAAAGCGAATTTCGGCGGTGGCGACGGTGTCGTTCTCATTGATGACGGGAACAGCTCCCAACTCGAGCAGAGTCTTCAGGGTGGCGCGGGCGTTGAGATAACGTCGCCTGTTCTCGCTGTCGTCCAGCGTCAGCAGGACTTGCGCGGCCGCCACGCCTTTGCCTGCCAAGCTCTCTGCGTATGCGTGCGCGAGTTGTACCTGTCCGGCCGCGGCGGCGGCTTGGCTTTGTTCCAGACTAAGCAGCCCATCCTTCATGCGCAGCACACGGCGGCCAAGCGCGATGGCGCCGGAGGAAACCAGAATGACGTCGCTGCCCGAGCCCTTCAGCGCCGCCACATCAGCGCACAGCGATTGCAGCCATTCGCGGTGCAGGCTGCCATTCTTCGGATCGACGAGCAGCGAAGAGCCGATCTTGATGACGAGGCGTTTCGACCCGCGGAGTGGGTCGCTCATGGCGTCCACGCGGCGTGTCGCCGTTTGTCGGCACTCTCACGCTGGCGATCTTTGCGCACGGCTTTTGCCAGCGCGCGCAGCACCTCCGGCACGCCTTCGCCGCTCACGCCGGACATCGGCAGCACCTCGTGACCGCTGGTCTTTGCCAACGCGGCGCGCTTGCGCGACAGCCCTGTCTTGGCAATTGCATCGATCTTGTTGAGCACGAGGATCTCCGGCTTGTCGCTCAGGCCGTGACCATACGCCTCAAGCTCGGCGCGGATGGTGCGGTACGCGCTCACGATCCCGCTCTGCGTTCCGTCCACCAGATGCAAGATCACGCTGCAGCGCTCGGCGTGGCCCAGAAACCGGTCGCCCAGGCCTGCGCCTTCGTGCGCGCCTTCAATCAGGCCCGGCAAATCGGCCAACACGAAATCCGTCTCGTCAACCCGAACCATGCCAAGCTGCGGGTTCAACGTGGTGAAAGGATAGTCTGCGATTTTCGGTCTTGCGGCCGAAACGCGCGAGAGAAAGGTGGACTTGCCCGCGTTCGGCAGCCCAATTAACCCAACATCGGCAATCAGCTTGAGCCGCAGAATAATGGTTTTCTCTTCCGCCGGCTGGCCGGGATTAGCGTGGCGCGGCGCCTGGTTGGTAGACGTCTTGAAGTGCGCATTGCCGAAGCCGCCCTTGCCGCCCTGCAATAGCTTCACGCGCGCGCCGGGACGATCCAGATCGGCGATCGGCGTCTCGCCGTCCTCCTCGAAGATTTGCGTGCCGACGGGAACGCGCAAGACCGCATCGGGACCGGCCGCCCCGGTCATCTCTTTGCCCATGCCGTGCTGGCCGTTCTTCGCCTTGATGTGCTGCTGGTAGCGATAGTCGATCAGAGTATTGAGATTCTCCACCGCTTCCGCCCACACATCGCCGCCGCGGCCGCCATTGCCGCCATTGGGTCCGCCGAATTCGATAAATTTCTCCCGACGGAAGGCGACACAGCCGTTCCCGCCTGCGCCGCTCGCGACATACACCTTGGCCTGATCGAGGAATTTCATGCGAGCGCTCCAACGCGCACGCGCCTTAGGTCGTGCCGCATGATCGGGCGATCAGGGCGCCGCCGAGCGACTTCGTTGAATCCCACGTTCGCGAAGGCGGAGCGGATGCCGGTGTAGGTTCCCCTAGAGCCCGGTTTGCCGCGTCCATCCCAAGGGTAGGCCTCGAGCGCCGGCGCACCATTCGCTTTGGCGTGCTTCACGGCCGCTCCGATCAGGGCCGTCATCACGCCGTGTCTACGATAGCCGCGCCGGATGTAAAAGCACGACACCGACCACACCGGCAAATCGTCCACGCGCGCTAGCACACCCGAGCGGTCGAGGCGCGGCAGGCTCTCGCGCGGCGTAATCTGGCACCAGCCGACAGCCAGATCGCCGTCGAAGGCGAGCAGCCCCGGTGGCGGCCCTTCGCGCACGACGCGTTGGAAAGCCGCGCGGTTCTGCTCGCTGTTCGCCACGCGAATTTGACCACTGCCGATGCGCCACCACATGCACCAGCAACCGGAGTTTGCGCCGTTGGGCCCGAACAGATCTTCGAGCGCGGGCCACAGCGCCGGTATCAACGGGCGGATGGTGAGCCTCGTCATGCCGCCTGCTTCATCCGGAATTGCTCGCGTGTCAGCGTCACAGTATTGCAGAGAACGCTGTGCCCGCGCGAGCGGCATTCCCGCTCCTCAGTGCCTGTGCGCACACAGCCGAGCTTCTCGATCACGCGCCCCGAAGCCGGATTGTCGACAAACCAGCCGGCCGTGAGAATCGCGATCTTCAACTCATCGAATGCGAACACAGCGAGCCGGCGCCCGGCTTCCGTCGCATAGCCATTGCCCCAGTAGGGCTTGCCGATCCAGTAGCCGAATTCCCACTCGCCGTTCTCGCGCAGATGCACACCGCAGCCGCCAATATAGGTGGCGTCCGGCTGGCGCAGGATGCCGAAGGCAAAGTCGGTACCCGCCGCGCGCTTGTTAA
>DASXGS010000079.1:0-2912 GCA_036488975.1 Rhizomicrobium sp.
CGCATCATCCAGCCACGGCTCGAAGAGATTCTGATCGAAGTCCAGAACCGGCTGCGGGCCAGCGGTTTCGATGTGGCGGCCGGGCGTCGCGCGGTGCTCACCGGCGGGGCGAGTCAGCTCGCCGGCACGCGCGAGCTGGCGCAGCGCGTGCTGAACAAACAGATTCGGCTGGGGCGGCCGCAGACCTATCCGGGTCTACCGGCAGCCGGTGCCGGCCCCGATTACGCCACGGCACTGGGCCTGCTCATGGCAGGCGCCACCATGCCGCCGGAGATTCTCAATCCCGATCTGGCGCCGCAGCAGGAAGAAACCCGCGAAACGGGATTCTTGCGGCGGCTGGTCGGCGGTATCTTTGGGTGATTCGCGTGCAACGACAAAAAACAACGGGCACGGAAATGGTGGGCGCTTCAAGTCGAGAGGATGGAGAAGAGGAACGGAGAGTAACATGAAAATCGGAGTGCCCGAGAAGGCGGAGCTGCGGCCGCGGATCACCGTGCTCGGCGTGGGCGGGGCAGGCGGCAATGCCGTCAACAATATGATCGCCTCGAAACTGGAGGGCGTGGAATTTCTGGTTGCGAACACGGATGCGCAGGCTTTGGCGCAATCGAAGGCCGAGCGGAAAATCCAGATCGGACCGCTGGTGACGAGCGGCCTCGGCGCGGGCGCCAAGCCGGAAGTCGGCCGTGCCAGCGCGGAGGAAACACTGGAGGAACTGCTCGATCAGCTGTCGGGCTCGCACATGGTGTTCATCACCGCGGGCATGGGCGGCGGCACGGGAACGGGTGCGGCACCTGTGATCGCGCGCGCGGTGCGCGAGCAGGGCATGCTCACCGTGGGCGTGGTGACCAAGCCGTTTGCCTTCGAAGGCGAGCGGCGCATGCGCATTGCCGAGCGCGGCATCGAGGAGCTGCAGGCGTTCGTCGACACGCTCATCATCATCCCGAACCAGAATCTGTTCCGGGTGGCGAACGACCGCACCACCTTCGCGCAGGCGTTTGCGATGGCGGATGATGTGCTGCATTCCGGCGTGCGCGGCGTCACCGACCTCATCGTGATGCCCGGTCTCATCAATCTCGACTTCGCCGACATCAAGACGGTGATGAGCGAGATGGGCAAAGCCATGATGGGCACCGGCGAAGCGGAGGGCGAGGAACGCGCGCTGAAGGCGGCGGAAGCCGCGATCTCCAATCCGCTGCTCGACGAAGTGTCGATGAAGGGCGCCCGTGGCGTTCTCATCAACATCACCGGCGGCCCGGACATGACCTTGTTCGAAGTCGATCAGGCCGCGAACCGCATTCGCGCCGAAGTCGATCCCGACGCCAGCATCATCTTCGGCGGCACGTTGCTCGAGAATATGGAAGGCCGCTTGCGCGTCTCCGTGGTGGCGACCGGCATGGAGGCCGAAGGAATGGCCAAGATGCCGCCCAATGTCGAACCCCTGCGTCCGCGCATGCGGCCGATGGCGGTGCAGAACGGCGTGGCGGCAAGGGGCGTGGCGATGTCAGCCGCTGGGGCGCAATCGGGGCTCAATCCGGTGCGCGCGCAGATGAACACCATCGTCGACGAAATGCGGGCACAAGCGGAGGTGCCGCGACCGCGTCCGCCAATTTCGCCCATCGAGCCGTTGATCCTCGGCCACGAAGATCCTCTGCCGGAACAGTCTGCCATCGTCGATGACATTCCGCCCATGCCGGCGATACGTCTGCCGCAGCCCATGCGGGAAGTGCTGCCCGAACCGAAACCGGAGCCTCGGCGCCGCGGCCTGTTCGGCGGCTGGTCGAAAAAGCCGGAGGTACGCACCGAGCCCGCACCGATGGCGCGGGCACCTGTCCAGTCGCGCGCCACGGCGCAGGTGATGACGCGTACGGCGGCAGCGGAAGCGTCACGGCCCGTCCAGCCGGCGCAGCCCGATCTCGGTCTCGACGCGGAAGATCAATTCGAAATCCCGGCCTTCCTCCGCCGCCAGACGAACTGATCCTTTCGATTTTGCCTTACATCGCACCGGCGGCTTACGCTGCCGGTGCGATTTGCTTTTGAGGGGCGGGCATGCGCGCCATACTTGTCGCTGTCGTTCTCTTTGCGGCGGGTGATGCGCCGGCCATGACTTACGATCCCAGCGAAAAGGACATCGCCACGCTTCAGGGGGAAATGGCGTCCGGGAAGCTCACCTCCGAAGCGTTGGTGAAAGCGTACATTGCCCGCATCGACAACATCGACAGAAGCGGGCCCGCGCTCCACAGCGTGATTGCGATCAATCCCAATGCTCTGGCCGATGCGCGAAAGCTGGATGCCGAGCGCCAGGCGCACCATGTGCGCGGCCCCCTGCATGGCATTCCCATTCTGGTGAAGGACAATATCGAAACCGCCGATCCCATCCCGACCACGGCCGGATCGCTGGCGCTTGCGGGCAATATCACCCATCGCGACGCGCCGGTGGTGGCGAAACTGCGCGCCGCCGGCGTGGTCATTCTCGGCAAGGCCAATCTGAGCGAATGGGCCAACATCCGCAGCGCCCATTCGATCAGCGGATGGTCCGCCATTGGCGGGCTGGTGAAGAACCCGTATGTGCTCGATCGCAGCGCCTGCGGCTCCAGCTCGGGCAGCGGCGCGGGGGTGGCGGCGAACCTTGCGGCTGCGGCGCTGGGCACGGAGACTGACGGCTCGCTGGTGTGCCCCGGATCGATCAACGGCGTCGTGTCGCTGAAGCCGACCGTCGGATTGCTGTCGCGCACGCACATCGTTCCGATTTCCCATACCCAGGACACGCCGGGCCCGATGGCGCGTAGCGTGGCCGATGCCGCGGCGCTGCTCACCGCGATGGCAGGCAGGGATTCCGCCGATCCAGCGACCGCGGAAGCAAACATGCACCGCGCGGACTATTCGGCCGCGCTTGCGCACGCGTCGTTGCGCGG
>DASXGS010000138.1:0-1763 GCA_036488975.1 Rhizomicrobium sp.
AGTGACCGACACTGTCAACCTCTACGATGCGAAGACAAACCTTTCCGAGCTGGTAGATCGCGCCGCCGCCGGCGAAGAAATTGTCATCGCCAAGGCGGGCAAGCCGAAAGCCAAGCTTGTACCATACCGCACTGGAAAGAAGCGCCGTGGCGGACAGAATCTGCTTGGAATCACCTACATCGCGGAGGATTTCGACGCTCCGCTGCCACCCGAAATCCAGAAATATTTTGAATAGGCGCGGGTGAGAGTTCTGATCGATACGCACATCTTTTTGTGGTGGGCTCAGCAGCTCCGCAGGCTCGCGCGTCCGTTGCGAGCAGCAATTGAGGACGAGACCAACGAGATTGTCTTCGGCGCGGCGACAGTATGGGAAATTGCGATCAAGCGGGCGATCGGCAAGCTTCGCTTCGATCGACCGATCGTCGCTGCGGTATTGGCGCTCGGCTTCGAGATCTTGCCTGTGGCGGGTGCCCATGCCGAGCATGCCGGCGGTTTGCCGCTGCATCACAGCGATCCGTTCGATCGCCTGATCATAGCCCAGGCCTACCTGGAGGGGATGGTCCTCGGCACCCAAGACCGGAGCATGCTGCCCTACGGGATCGCGACGCTCGGCCTGAACTGATTGCCTCTGGCGGTCAGGATGGAAGCGTCAGAGAGATCAGGTTCTCGGCGGCCCGGTCGGGGCGGTCGAGGTGGCGGCATATGTCGATCAGTTCGGCGAATTGTGATTCGCCGATGGCGATGCCGGGCGCGATGGGGCGGATGCGGCGGGCTTGTTCTTCAAAGTCCCAGATGAACTCGCGGCCGGTGCCTTCTTTTGCGAAGCTGCGGCCGTCTTTGGTGAATACGGTGATGCGCGGGCCGAAAAGGGGGCGGCGCACCGTCGGGATCAGGGCCACGCGGTGCATCAGGTCGAGGACTTCGGGCGGGTCGGTTTCGCCGGAGCCGGGCCGGTCGCCGCGCAATAGCGGATAGCCGCGCCGGGCGGCGCCCCAAGCGGTGAAATACTGCGTGCTGCCGACCTGCGGCGGGTTGTCGATGCCGCGGCTTGGGAAGGCTGGGCTCGGATATTCGGTTTCGAGCCAATTTACGAGCGCCTCGATGCGGTCGATGTCGTCGTAGCGGAGGTTGTGCTCCTCGCACAGTTTTGCGGTCACATCGACATGGGCGATGTTGTAGCCGGCGGTCGAATAGATGCGGTACAGCGTTTCGAGGAAGATCCAATCGCGGCCGAGCCTTTCGGTGATCTTGGCGATGTCGGTGCGGTTCGCGCCGGTGAAGCTGTAACGCAATTCGCCGCGGTTGTTGCCGGCGTAGGCACGGTAGAAACCGGCCTCGCCTTCCAATACCGTCTCGCCGCCAGGTGTCCCGTGCTTGGCCAAGGCGACGGCGAGCAAGGCGTTGCGAACGGCCCCGCCTTCGCGCAGTGAACGGCCTCCGCTGCGCGCGCCTTCGAGGTTGCCTGCCGCGAGATTGACGCATTGCGCAATGGCGCTGTGAATCTGGTCCGCGTCGAGGCGCTGCAATTTGGCGGCGGCTATCGCGGCACCAAAGATCCCAAACACCGGCCCGGCATGAAAACCGCGCGACATGACGGTCGGGATGAACTCGGCGGCCATCCGCTCCATGACCTCGTAGCCGGCCGCGACCGCGGTCAGAAACTCCTTGCCGGAGGCGCCGGTAATCTCCGCCGCGGCAAGCGCAGCCGGCAGGATCGCGATGCCGGGGTGCGTCAGCATGCGGAAGGTGTCCCATTTGCCGCC
>DASXGS010000190.1:0-3016 GCA_036488975.1 Rhizomicrobium sp.
CCGCTTTCGCCGCGGCCTCCGTAAGACCCACGCTTGCCACCTGCGGCCAGCAATAGGTGCAGCTGGGCACATTCGCCGCGTTCAGCGGATGCACGCCTTTCACGCCGGCGATGCGCTCGGCTACGATTACGCCCTCGTGCATGCCCTTGTGCGCGAGCCACGGCGGCCCCACGAGATCGCCGATCGCCCATACCCCAGGCACGCCGGTTTCGCCCCATTCGTTCACCACCACATGCGTGCGATCAATCTTCACGCCGGCCTGCTGGTATCCATTGTTCTCGACATTGCCGACAATGCCGATGGCGAGGATAACGCGATCCACCGTCAGGGTTTCGGTTTTGCCATCCTTCGCTTTCAGCGTGGCGGTGACATTGTCGACGCCCTTCTCAAGCTTCTCGACATTGGTGCCGACCTTGATCTTCATGCCCTGTTTGGTGAACGCCTTGTGCGCGAATTGGGAGATTTCTTCATCTTCGACCGGCAGCACGCGGTCGAGCACTTCGACCACCGTTACGTCGCTGCCGAGCGTGCGGTAGAAGCTGGCGAACTCAATTCCGATGGCGCCGGAACCCACCACCAGCAACGATCTCGGGAAGCTGGGCGGAATCATCGCCTCGCGGTAGGTCCAGATCAGTTTTGCGTCCGGCTCTAGCCCCGGCAGCGTGCGCGCGCGCGCGCCTGTCGCCAGAACGATGTTCTTCGCTGCGTAGTCGGCGCTCTTGCTATCCTTCACCACGGCTATCTTTCCGTCGCCCGACAACTTCGCATCGCCGCTGATCACCGCGATCTTGTGCTTCTTCATCAGGAACGCGACGCCGTTCGACAGCTGCTTCGATACTTTCCGCGAGCGGTCCACAATTTTTGTCAGATCGAATTTGAAATTGTCCGCGGAAAACCCGAACTCCCCCAGTCGATGCATCAGGTGCCAGATTTCGCTGGAGCGCAGCAGCGCCTTGGTGGGAATGCAGCCCCAGTTGAGGCAGATGCCGCCCAGCTGATCGCGTTCCACGATCGCGGTCTTCAGCCCCAGCTGCGCCGCGCGGATGGCGCACACATAGCCGGCCGGGCCGGAGCCGATCACGATGACGTCGTACGAATCCATGGTGCTCTCATGAATAGAGGAAACCGTAGGCAACGATCCCGCCCAGCGCCGGCAACAGGAAGAAGATGGTGTAGATCCCAGAAATCGCTAGCGTCTTCACCACCGACCAGACCCAGCTCTGCTGATAGAACCGGTGGATCGAGATCAGGACATAGACACCGATGGACAGGAGAAAGAGCCAGAACACCGTCCCGCCGGAAAGAACCTGCGCTAGACCCGCGGCAACCAGCAGTGCCACGAAGGTGAAGGTATGCACGCTCAGTGAAAAGATAAGGTGGTCGACCATGTAAAACTTCTTGCGTTGTCGCCAGTAAAACGCGGCGAGCAGCAGCGCATAAAGTGGCAGCAGCAGGAACAGCACACGCGGGATCCAGTTGGTGAGCGGCTCGTTCAACGCGGCGGGATTGGCGGCAAGCCGCTCAAGGCCGCCATAAAAATGACGATCCATCCAGCCCCCGATTTTTTTGCTTCCCGCGGTCTCCTGTGGATTTTTCGCATAGGATGCAATTTCCCTGTCCATGCGCTTGCGTTGCCTTTCGATGCGCGCGCGCATGGCTGGTGTCAGAGCCGAATGGTAGATGCCGATGGGCTGGAAAAAATACGGCCGTGTGCTGAAATTGAACATTCCTTCCGGGTCGGCTGCCTTCTCTTTCGGAATGCGAATGAGCTTCGGCAAATTCCGCTGATCGGGATCGCCGGGATCGTAGGCGGGATTTCGAATGAAGGCATTCCCCTGCGCGTCGCGGATGATCTTGATGGGGTTTGCCACCACCTGCAGCTGCATGATGGCGATGTTGAAGCCCCAGAGGATCAAAAAGAAAATCAGCGACACGAAGAAGTAGAGGCGGAATGCCGGCACATATCGGCGCGTGCGGCCTTCGTGGAAGGCGAGCGACAATTCGCCTGGTTGAAAGAGCAACGCCTTGGCTGTGCGCAAAATGCGGCTGTCGAAGCTCGCGATATCTTCGAACAGATCGTGGGCGAGGCTGGCAATGCTGCGGCGATGGTAGTCCGGCTCCTGCCCGCACATCGCACAATAGGGGCCGACCAGCGGCGCGCCGCAATTGGCACAATTGCCGATCGGCTTTCCCTGCTCGGCAAGGCGCGTGGCGGCGTATTCGAGCCCGAGGGCCGCGCCGGTTTCTAGGATGGCTTCCATGTCGCTCATAGCCCGGCCGGACTATAGCAGCATCGAAGCCGGTTCTTCGACGAAGCCTTTGAAGGCCTGGAGGAAGCGCGCACCGGTGGCGCCGTCGATCACTCGGTGGTCGCACGACATGGTGACGGTCATCAGCGTGGCGGCTTCGATCTTGCCGTTGTTGACGATGGCGCGCGGCTCGCCCGCGCCGACCGCGAGGATGGCCGCATGCGGTGGATTGATGACGGCGGTGAAATGCCGGATGCCAAACATGCCGAGATTGGAGATGGCGAAGCTGCCCCCTTCGAACTCGCTTGGCTTGAGCTTCTTGGTGCGGGCGCGTTCGGCCAGCGATTTCACCTCGTTGGAAATTTGGACCAGGCCCTTTGTTTCGGCCTGGAAGACGATCGGCGTGATGAGGCCAAAATCGAGCGCCACCGCCACGCCGATGTCGGCATGCTTGTGGCGGAGGATGGCAGCATCGGTCCAGCTGGCGTTGACAGCGGGCACGCGGATGAGCGCGAGCGCAGAAGCCTTGACGATGAAATCGTTAACCGAGAGCTTGTAGGCGCCGTCGCCCTTGGGGCTGCGTTCGTTGAGGCGCGCACGAGCTTCCATCAGCCGATCGATGTTGCAGTCGATGGTGAGATAGAAATGCGGAACGAGAGTTTTTGCCGAGGAGAGGCGCTTGGCGATGGCTTTCCGCATCGAATCGTGCGGGATTTCCTCGTAGTCCTCCGGCTTGAAGAACAGCCTGGCATCCGGTAGCGGTGCAA
>DASXGS010000236.1:0-4346 GCA_036488975.1 Rhizomicrobium sp.
AGTGCTTCGCCGAGCCGCCGCAGTTCTGCGAAGCTGCGCGCGAGCAGCGCGGCGCGCGCGCTTTCGCCAAGTCCCATGCCGGCGACGATCCCGCAGGCGATGGCGTACACATTCTTGGCTGCACCGCCGAGGGCCACACCCGTCACATCGTCACTTGCATATGGGCGGAAAGTGCCGTGGCTCAGCGACGCCTGAAGCCGCTGCGCAACATCGCGTTGCCCCGCAATCGTCACTGCCGTGGGAAGCCCGGCGGCGACATCGCGCGCGAAAGACGGTCCGGAAAGAATCGCAACCTGTTCGGAATCGACAAACTCGGCGAGCACCTCACTCATCAGTCGGCCGGTGCCGCGCTCTATTCCCTTGGCGCAGATCACCACCGGAACCGCTGCGGCAAGTCGCGGCTTCAATTCTGCCAGCGTGCTGCGTGTGTGCTGCGCGGGTGTCACCAGCAGCAGCGCATCGGCGGAACAGACGGCCTCGAGATCCGCGGTCGCGGCGATTTGATGAGGCAGGGCGACGCCACGCAGAAACAAGCCGTTCTCGCGCCTGGCGGTGATCGACTGAACGACCTCGGCTTCCCGCGCCCAGAGCGTCACCTGGCGGCCTGCCCGCGCCCCCGCGAAAGCGAGCGCCGTTCCCCAGGCGCCCGCCCCTATCACCCCGATATGACCGTAAATGTCTGGATTCGCGGACATTTCTTCCCAAGTTCGGTTGAAGGCGATCACGGGTTTGCGAAGATTGAATGGTTTGTTGATTATTTAGAAAAAGCCCTTATATTCATGACAAAATAACAACAAGCCGGGAATGGAAACACCCATGACGAAGGACTGCCCGCGCGACAGAATCGTGGAAGCTGCCAAGTGTCGCTTCTCCCATTTCGGCTACGGCAAAACCACCATGGCCGAGGTGGCGTCCGATTGCGAGATGTCGCCCGGAAACCTGTACCGCTTCTTTCCCGGCAAGCTCGATATCGCGGAAGCAATTGCCCGAACGGATTACGAGCACCACCTCGCGCACCTGCGCAAACTTGCGCTGGCGCCTGGAAAAGACGCGCGCGAACGTCTGCGCGATCTTCTCTTCGAGGTGCTGCGGCGCACTTACCATAAGCTGGAAAAGGATCCGCGCGCGCTGGAGATGGCGCAGGTGATCTCGCGGGAAAGACCGCAGTTTGCCAACTGGATGCTGGCAAATGAGCGAAAAATTATAGTCGAGCTGATGGAGGAGGCTGAGCGCCGCGGCGAGCCCATGCCTCCGCTCGACAAGGAAGAATCCGCCGAGATGATCCAGGCGGCGACCATGAAGTTCCGGTATCCGCAACTGTGGTCGAAGCTCACGCTGCCGAAGCTGGAGCGGGAACTGGACGGCGTGTTGAAGCTGCTGATCCAGGGACTTTGCCCGCTCAATTACGCCGAGACGCGGGAGCGGGAACTGGCGCGGCAGAGCGCTGCCGCAGCCGCCTGATCTTTGCCGCAAACCGCGCGTTACATGGGCCCATGCACAAGACCTTCTCTGCCGTTCTCACCGCCCTGCTGCTTATGGCGGGCGGTGCGCTCGCGGACAGCAAAACGGCGGATGCCGATCTGGACCGTCTAAGCGAGGCGTTGAATGCCATTCACTCGCTGAAGGGAGAATTCTCGCAGGTCGACCCGAGCGGTACGGTGGAAAGCGGCGACGTGTACATCGAAAAGCCGGGCAAGATGCGGTTCGAGTACAAGCCACCCAGCGGCACGCTGGTGGTCAGCGATGGCGTGGATGTTGCGGTGTTCAACAAGAAGCTCAACACAACAGATCGTTATCCGCTCGCCTCGACGCCGCTGAACCTGCTGCTCTCCGACCATGTGAACCTGAAGGGAAGCCAATATGTCGTTGGTCTCGAGCACCGGCCAGGCTTCATGGTGGTGCATGCCCGCTCGACCGACCGTCGCCTGACCGGCAACATCACCATCGTGTTCTCCGATCCCGGGCTTGAGCTGCGGCAATGGACGGTGGTGGACGCGCAAGGATTGGCCACGACGGTGTCGCTGCGCAATGTGCAGACTGGCGTGGCACTCGAGCCTGCGCTGTTCCTGACCCACGGTTAGACGCTTTACCTGCGGGCAGGTGCCCCCCTAATCTCTCTTGCCAAAGCCATTGGCCCTTTCGGGGGCGGAGAGAAGCCATGTCCGCAGCTGCCAAGCTCGACACCATCGACGAACGCGAAGTGGATGGTGCGCTGAAGGAAGCGCACATCCCCAGCCTGATGGCGGCGCTGGTGCACTTGACCGGCGATACAAGGCTGCTCACCGACGAGAACAAGCCGGTCTACGACTTCTTCGGCGACGGCCAAGGCAACATCAAACCGGAGGTGCAGGAGCAGGTTCGTGCCGCCGTCAGGCAAGGATATCTGGACTACGCCCGCGGCAAGAAGCTGCCGCCGCCACCCGATCAAGAAACCATCCGCAAGATGATGGATTTCGTGGCCGGCGCACAAATCCCCGAGCGCTACGTGCGTTTCCTGAAGGAGGAGTTGGGCATCGCGGTGGAAGACACGCGCGTGCCGCGCTGGGAAACGCCAAAGCTGAAAGAAGCTGCGGCGAAGATGAAGGTGGTGATAGTCGGCGCCGGCTTGTCCGGCCTGCTTTCAGGCATACGCCTCAGCCAGGCCGGCGTGCCGTTCGAGATCATCGAGAAAAATCCCGACGTCGGCGGCACGTGGTTCGAGAACGCCTATCCCGGATGTCGGGTGGATAATCCGAATCACATGTACTCATTCTCTTTCGAACCCAACCATTTGTGGCCGCAACATTTCTCCACCCAGCCGGTGCTGCTCGCTTATTTTCGCCGCATGGCCGACGAATATGGCCTGCGCAAACACATTCGCTTCGAGACGCAGGTAACCGAAGCCGTGTGGGACGAGACCGCGTCTCGCTGGCAACTCCGTATCCGCGACAAGGGCGGCAATGAAGAGACACTGACCGCGAATGCGGTGATCAGCGCGGTTGGGCAGCTCAATCAACCTCGCATTCCCGAATTCAAAGGCCGCGAGAAGTTCAAAGGTCCCGCGTTTCACACGGCGCGCTGGCGACACGATGTAGACCTTACCGGCAAACGCGTGGCAGTGATCGGCACCGGCGCCACCGCCTTTCAAGTCATCCCGGAGATCGCGCCCGTCGTCGAACACCTCGACGTGTACCAGCGTTCGGCGCCGTGGCTCGGCCCAACGCCGAACTATCACGAGGATGTTGGCGAGGGGAAAAAGTGGCTGCTCGAGCACATCCCCTACTATGACAAGTGGTACCGCTTCTGGCTGTTCTGGACACTGACCGACGGCATTCTCGAGGGGGTCGCCGTCGATCCGACCTGGAACGACACCAGCCGTTCCGTGGGGCCGGCCAATGACATGCTGCGGCAACTGCTGATCGAGAAAATCCGCGAGCAGGCGCCGGATCGCCCGGACCTGATCGAGAAAGTGATCCCGAATTATCCGTTCGGCACGAAACGGTCCGTGCGCGACAACGGTGTGTATATTGCTGCGCTGGCTCGCCCGAACGTCGATCTCGTTACGACCGGCATCCGCGAAATCACCGAGAACGGAATCGTTACCGAAGACGGCGTAGAACACCCGGCCGACGTCATCGTCTATGGCACCGGGTTCCATGCCAGCGACTTCCTGCGCACCTACAAAATTGTGGGCCGCGATGGCGTCGAGCTGCACGAAAAGTGGAAGGGCGATGCGCGCGCCTATCTTGGCATGACCATTCCAGGGTTCCCGAACTTCTTTGCCATCTATGGGCCTAACACCAACATCGTGGTGAACGGCTCCATCATCTTCTTCTCGGAAGCGAGCGTGCGCTACATCGTGAATGCGCTGAAGCTGCTCGCCGAAACCGGCGCGAGATCCATGGAGGTGCGCGAGGACCTGCATGACGATTTCAATCGGCGCGTGGATGAGGAAAACAAGAAGATGGCGTGGGGGCTGCCGGCGGCGAAGAGCTGGTACAAAAACCAGTTCGGCCGCGTCAGCCAGAACTGGCCGTGGCGGCTGGTGGACTATTGGAATGCCACGGTCGCACCCAACCCAGACGACTTCACGTTGAGCTGAGGCGCCTTACAAGCGCACGCGCTCTGCAGCGGCCTTGCTGCGGCTGAGCACACCGCCGCAAAATTACGGCCCTACTTTCGATTTGAGCGGCAGGGGGCATCAAGCATTTCTGCTCAACATATGCCCCGGAGCGCGCACTGGGACCCGAAATTGTCCCGCCACCTAGGGGCGGCGGTGCATGACAGAATATTAATCGCGACACGATCGTTTGAAATAGACCGGATGAATAGTCTCTGATTCCCGCTTTCACGGGTCCGGATGGTTC
>DASXGS010000239.1:0-5045 GCA_036488975.1 Rhizomicrobium sp.
CACACCCGTCCGATCTGCCGCTCGCTTGGCGCGCTTGAGCGCATTGAGGGCCGCGCGCCGGGCGCGCTCGCGCGAATCCACGGGTTTCGATTTCAGCCCCATCGCACGCCACGATAGCACAATCGCGCGGTCAGGCTTCCAGTTCGGAATCCCAGTAGAGATAGTCCGCCCAGCTTTCGTGCAGGTAGTTGGGCGGGAACAGGCGGCCATTGTTGCGTAGCTCGGTGACCGTCGGCTTGTGCGGCGGATTGCGCGGATACATCGCGATATGATGCGAAAGCCGCGCGCCCTTCAGCAGGTTGCAGGGGGCGCAGGCCGCCACCACGTTGTCCCACGTGGTCTTGCCGCCGCGCGAGCGCGGGATGAGATGATCGAAGGTGAGCTCGTGGCGGCAGCCGCAATACTGGCACTCGAAGCGGTCGCGCAGGAACACGTTGAACCGGGTGAAGGCCGGATTGCGCGCGGGCCTCACATAGGTCTTGAGCGAAACCACGCTTGGCAGCTTCATCTCGAAATTGGGCGAGCGGACCACGCGCTCATATTCGGCGAGGATGTTCACCCGGTCGAGGAAGACGGCCTTGATGGCGTCCTGCCAGCCCCACAGTGACAGGGGAAAATAGCTGAGCGGGCGGTAATCCGCGTTCAGCACCAGAGCCGGGCAATTTTCGGGCGATCGCTCGGCGGCTAACACGACACGTCTCCTGCGAAGGCTCAACCTCCATGATGGACGGCGCGCACTCTAGGGGCCGGGTGGCCAAATGCCAAGAAACCGCAGCCCGCGACCAATCTACGCGATTCGCCGTGACAAAACGACGACGCTCAGCCGAGCGCGCAGCAGATTTCCGCCGCGCTTCGTTTCAGCAGCCCGCGGAACGCCATCGAAAGGAACGTGCCGCCGAGCGCCAGCCCTGGTTCATCGATGGAATGACCGACATGCGGCGACAGATGCCACTGCACCGCCGCACCCGCGCGGCCCAGTGCGGCCGCGGAGCTGAACAGGAATTGCGCCGGGATCATCTGATCGGCATCGCCATGGATGAGCAGGATGGGCGGCGCGGCGCGGGCGTGTTGCTGCGCGCCTTCCGCATCGGTCAGCAATCCTGAATAGCCAACGATCGCGGCAGGCTTCACCGGGCGGCGCAAGCCCACATGCAGCGACAACATGGTGCCTTGGCTGAAGCCCACAAGCGCCAGCCTGTCGGGTTGCAGTTCGAGGCGCGCAAGCTCAGCATCGAGAAAGGCGTTGAGACCGGTTGCGGCCGATTCGACACCCCCGCGCATGGCTTCGGGCTCCAGCCGCGAGATGGGGAACCACTGGTACCCGCTGGGCGCGCCGGCGCAGCGCTCGGGCGCGTTGGGTGCGACGAAAGCCACTGTTGGCAGCAACCGCTGCCACAGCGGCGCGAGCCCGATGAGATCGTTGCCGTCCGCGCCGTAGCCATGGCACAGCACCACAAGATGCGTCGCGGCGCCGCGCGCGGGCGGCAGCCGCGGTCCACTCAGCATTTTGCTTCCAAACGCCATTGGCGTTCCGTTTGCGATAGTGTTGCCCGCATGATTGTCACGCGCTTTGCGCCGAGTCCAACCGGATATCTGCATCTGGGCCATGCCTTCGCGGCGATTGCCGCGCACGATGCGGCGAAGCGCGCGGGCGGCCGCTTTCTTTTGCGCATCGAAGACATCGACCGCACCCGCGCGCGGCCCGAATTCGAGCAGGCGATTTGCGACGATCTTGCATGGCTGGGGCTTGAATGGGCGCGACCTGCGCTCCGCCAGTCGGAACGGTTTCCAGCGTACCGCGCCGCACTCGATCAACTTGATGCACAAGGGCTGCTGTATCCATGTTTCTGTACGCGAGCAGAAATCGCAACGGAGATCGCGCGCGCCATCGAAGCGCCGCACGGGCCGGAAGGCGCGCTTTATCCTGGCACCTGTCGCAGCCTCACGCAGGATGAGCGGGAAACCCGAATAGAATCCGGCATGCCGTACGCATTGCGGCTGAATGTGGCGAGAGCAGCAGAACGCGTCCGATCGTTGACCTTCGAGGAGCAGGGCCGCGGTCCCAATGGAGAGAACGGACTTGTCGCCGCCGATCCAATGCTGTTCGGCGATGTCGTGCTCGCCCGCAAGGACACGCCGGCGTCGTATCATCTGGCCGTGGTTATCGATGATGTGTTTCAGGGCGTGACGCTTATCACCCGTGGCAACGATCTGTTTGCCGCCACGCATGTCCAGCGGCTGCTACAGGCGCTGCTCGATCTGCCGTCGCCCGCTTACGCGCACCATCGCCTCATCCTTGATGAGCATGGCCAGAAATTCTCAAAGCGGGATCGTGCCGTCACGCTGCGGGACATGCGTGCGCGCGGTGTGACGCCAGAGCAAATTCGTGCGCGGCTTCAACTGACGGCCTAGATTCGTTCGGAAAGTTTGATGGCAAGGCGGCAGCCGGATTTGATGGCTTCGCTCAAGAGGCGATAGCCGGGCGCTTCTTCCGCGCCATGCGCCAGCGCTTCATCGCGGTGCGCGATTTCCTCGGCACGGAAATCGGTGACCGTCTTCTTCAATTCCTTGTCGCCGCTCAGGCGCTCCACTTGGGAAGCGTAGTGCTCGTCGATCACTTCTTCGACCGCCGCGGTGCAAGCCATCGCGGCCTTCTCGCCCATCAGCGCGGTGGCCGCGCCCAGCGCAAACCCGGCGATACGCCACACGGGTTCAAGCGCCGTCGGCCGCACGCGGCGTTCGTTGACCAGCCTGTCGAAGGTTTGCAGATGCCGCTGCTCGGCCTGCGCCATCGCGCGGATGGCGTCCGCGGCTTTGGACGTGCGGTTCAGCGCATCGAAGACCGCCAGCTGGCCTTGATAGATCCGCACGGCGCCGTATTCGCCGGCGTGATCTACGCGGATCATCGATTCGATGTCTTTGCTCTCCGGCATACCGGGCAGTACGGGACGTCTGCCGCGCGTCATGCCCCTCTCCTTCCGCGCGCAAGAAGAGCCAGCGCGATCGCTGCCGCGCCGAGCGAGATGATCGCGTTGTAGCCGGCCAGCGACAGCCCGAAGAGCCGCCAGGCGGCGTGGTCGCACATCACCACCGGCGCGTTCAGGTCGAGGGTGCCGGCCGCATGAAAGGCGTTGCCGGTGCATTGGCTCGGGCCCGGCCACCAATGCCATTCCACCCCGGCGTGATACGCGGCGATCAGGCCCGAAATCGCGACCAGAAGTGCGGTGACGAAAGCCAAGGGTGCCGCAAGCTGGTGGCGCCGGGCCCTTCGGCTGATGGCCCAGCCGCCGAGCATCCCAAGAACGGCCGCGGCGAGATGCGGCCAGCGCTGCCAAAGGCACATCTCGCAGGGCGGCAGGCGTCCCAGGTACTGAAAGCCCAGCGCCCCTAGCAGGAGCGCCGCGGACAGCGCCCCCAGGGCCATCGCGACCAGCTCCGGCCGATCCGCCCTCATCGGGCGAACACCATAGCGTCGTCGGCGAATGCCTTGAACTCCAAGGCATTCCCGGACGGGTCGCGAACGAACAAGGTGGCCTGCTCCCCCGGCTGTCCCTCAAACCGCACGCCCGGCTGGAGGAGGAATTCCACACCCGCCGAGCGTAGTTTTCCGGCCAAATCCCGCCATCCCGCCATATTTAGAATGACGCCAAAATGCCGCACCGGCACTTCTGCGCCATCGACCCAATTACGGCCTTCCGCGCCCGCTTCCGAGCGGCTTAAATGGGTGACGATCTGATGGCCGAAGAAGTCGAAATCGACCCATTCGTCCGACGATCGGCCTTCCTGGCAGCCTAGCAATTGCCCGTAAAACGCGCGCGCTTCGGCGAGGTCGCGAACGGGAAAGGCAAGGTGAAAGCGAGGGCGTTCGGGCATAACAGGCGTGTCGTGTTTGCGTGCGAGAGAAGCAGGGTCTCGGGGTAAAGAAAAGTCTATGCGCAGAGGGGCACCATTGCAGTCGAAGCGGTCGCAGCCCGCCAAGCGCGAGTTGTTGCGGATCGACGGCAAGCCGGTTGCCGTAACGGTGAAGCTCAATCCGCGCGCGCGACGGCTGATCGTAAAGGTGCATCCTTCGACCGGCGAGGTGAGCGTGGTGGCGCCGTCCAAGCGCTCCATCGATAACGCCATGAATTTCGCGCGCGGCGAGACGGACTGGATTGCCGAGCGCCTGAAGCAGGTGCCGCCGGCCGTGCCGCTAGGGCTTGGCGCGCGTATTCTTTATCGTGGCGAGGAACATGTGATCCGCCGCGGCGAAGCCCGCCGCACGCCGGTGTGGATCGACCGGGAAGACGGCAATCGCATCATTCGCGTCACCGGCCAGAGCGAACACGCGGCGCGCCGTGTGCTGGATTTCCTGAAGCGCGAAGCGAAGAAGGTGCTGGAAGCGCGCGCGTTCTACTATGCGGAGCAGCTTGGCACCGCGCCGAAGCATGTCACCGTGCGCGATACCGCCAGCCGCTGGGGATCCTGTTCCACGCAGCGCTCGCTATCGTTCTCCTGGCGGCTGATTCTCGCGCCGCCCGTCGTGCTGGACTACGTCGTGGCGCACGAAGTGGCACACATGCGGGAGATGAATCACGGCCCGCGATTCTGGCGCCTGGTGGAAGATTTGATCGGCGACGTGGAGAAGCCGCAGGTCTGGCTGCGCGAAAAGGGCTCGGCGCTGCATCGCTACATGCCCAAGGGGGAAAGCGAACGCGCTCGGCGGTAATTTCGTCGAACTGTAGCGATGGCCAACATTTTTCCGCCATCTATTTCGGGCAAATCCTCGGGATATCGGAATCGCCGGAGGGAGCATCCGCGATGGTTCGAAGCTGTTTGCGTGCGGCATCTGCCGCGCTCCTGCTTTGCCCACTCTTCTTTACGGCCGCCTCTGCGGCCGTAACCGTCGCGATCGATGCGAGTGCCCGCAGGCATTCCATCAATCCGAACATCTATGGGATCGCCTGGGCCGGAAAAGCCGACCTGCTCGCGTTGAACGTCCCACTGAACCGAATGGGCGGAAACGCAACGTCCTCCTACAACTGGGCGAACAACGCACAGAACCT
>DASXGS010000278.1:0-4186 GCA_036488975.1 Rhizomicrobium sp.
ACTGGACCAGCTGCACGATCGTCGGGCAGATGGTCAGGGTGCAGTAACTGCGATGCCAACATCGCGTCGACAACAACTGCAACACGACCTTACAAGCGACTCCACGCGCAAGGCACGCGAAAAGACGGCGTTCCCGATCAAGGCCGCGGACCCTGCGCACTTCTTCCTGAATGAAGCGATCCGGTTTTACTTCGACGCAGGCGCCCAGCCCACTCTGGCGATCAGCAATGCGCCGGGCGATGCAAGCGGCTTTCTGTTGTGCACTTTGTCAGGAGCCCTGCTGAAGCAGGCGGCATAGATTCTGGAAGGGGAGCATCGGAATGCGAATTGCGAGCCTGGTTGGAGTACTGGCGGCTCTCGTCGCTGTCGCGCCCGCAGTGCATGCAGGTGGCGTGGTGAAGGGCTTCCCGAACGAGTATGAGAGTTACAAATACCTGAGTTACAGCGATTGCCCGAACGGATACTGCATTCTGGTGTTCGACGACGTGCCCGCCGGGGCGGTGCTGATGGCCACGAACATCAATTGCGGCTTCTATACCCAAGACAACCCTGCGCAGCCTTTTGGCTCTGTGACGCTTTTCGAAGGGGCTTCGGCCCAGCAGTCCGATTTCAAGAACGTCTTCACGACGGCACTGCAGGACGCCAACAGCTACACGATCAACGAACAGATTCGGACCTACTTCGCTCGCCGGCCAAAGGCGTACCTTTCAACCCGCTCCGCGTTGCCGCTGGGCGGCCGCTGCAAGCTTTCGGGAACCCTGTTGCGATAGAAGAGGAGGATCACGCCATGCGAAGGATTTCCGCGCTTCTGATAACGTCCGCTATATCTGTAGCGTGCGCTTGCGGCGCCCGCGCGGACAGCTACGGCTTTGCGACCTACGCGGCGACGATAAACGGCAAGGGAAACGTCCTGCGCTCGACAGGCGTCCAGAGCTCGACGCGGAAGAGTGTAGGGCTGTACATCGTGGCGTTCAGCCGCGACGTGAGCGCCTGCACCTATTTCGGCGGACCGCAGGGCAGCAACGGCGGGCAGGTTTCCGTCGCCCCGACCGGTAATCCCATGAGGCTGCAGGTGAACACCTTCTCGGCCGGCGGCCAACGCGCGGACCTGAACTTCGCGCTGCTGGTCAGCTGCAGCTCCTAAGACCGCCTTTGGCACGCAAGGAGGACACGCTATGCGTGTAACGGCTTTCGGTTACGTCTGTGCTGTCGCCTTTGCGGGATTGCTGGCGACCGCGCACACCGGTGCGCGCGCCGCAGCGGACAAGACACTCGGAATGGCGCTTCTTTCGGCGGTCGTCGATCAGAATGGAAACCTGCTCTACGGCAACGGCGCCGTTTCCGTGCAGAAGCCGGACACCGGCTTCTATGTGATCACATTCGCCCGCAGCGTGGCCAACTGCACCTCCGTGGCAAGCGGCAACACCGACCAGACAATCATCCGTGTCGGAATCTTCGCCGGCGACGACGAAAGCGTGTCGGCAGAGGACGCTGCGGGCAAAGCCAAGGATGCGGCATTCCAGCTGCTCGTCTTCTGCGCCAAATAGGAGTTGGCCGATGCCGTCTCTGCGGAAGGACCTAACAACAATCACGGGCACAGTTCTGCTGTTCATGCTCCAAGCCGCATCCGCTCAAAGCGCGGTCGCGCCGCCAACGGCAGACGGGACGCTCGGGCCCGCGATACTTTCCGCCAAGGTTTCGTCCGACGGCTCGCTGGTTGGCGGCTCGGGCGCGAGCTCCGTGCAAAAGAACGGCACAGGCGACTACCGGGTGTTCTTCGTGCGGGATGTGCGGAGTTGCACCCAGGTGGCAAGCGGATGGGGACCGGCCATGGCGCTTGTTTACGGCACCGAGGGCGGCGGCCCCGGCAACTTCGTCGACGTGACGACGGTCAACACCGGCGGCGGAGGGAGCGATCAGAGTTTCCAACTCATCGTCTTCTGCGCGAGCTGAAGGGAAACAAGCCATGCATGCATCGTCGAAAAGCAACCTGCCGATCGCGGCAATCGCCGCTCTCCTCCTTTCAACGGCCGGCGCCTCGGCCGCGGGCAGCAGGCCGCCGGCGCCCGACCAGACGCTTGGCCCGGCTCTTCTCGGCGCCGAAGTCTATGCGGCTGGAACGCTGCACAAGAGCGCCGGAGCAACCGGAGTGGACCACACAGACACTGGCATCTATCTGGTCGGATTCAATCGCAACGTCGAAGACAATTGCATTGCGGTGGCGACCCCTTACCTTACGGTCGTGCACATCTACACCGAAACCAACAATTCGAACGCGGTGTATGTGGTCACCACGGACAACAACGGCAACCACGTCGACGCGAACTTCACCCTGATCGTGCTTTGCACCAGATAAGCCGCCTGCAGAACACCTCCAGAATGATAGCCGCTCTTATGCGGACTGGAATTGGCATCAGGATTGTCAGGCCGCGCTATCGAGGCTTTCGATGACGATGTTGGCGTTGGTGTAGACGCAAATCTCCGACGCTATCTTCATCGCGCGGCCGGCGATTTCTTCTGCGGAGAGATCGAAGTCCATCAGCGCGCGCGCCGCCGCGAGCGCGTAGTTGCCGCCGGAGCCGATGCCGATGAGTCCGTTCTCCGGTTCCACCACGTCCCCCGTGCCGGAGAGAACCAGCGAAGTCTTCGTATCTGCCACCGCCATCAGCGCCTGAAGCTGACGCAGGTATTTGTCGAGCCGCCAGTCCTTGGCCAGCTCCACGCAGGCGCGCGCCAGGTTGCCCGGGTGCTGCTCGATCTTGGCCTCCAGCCGCTCGAAAAGCGCGAGGGCATCGGCGGTGGCTCCCGCGAAGCCCGCGATCACCCCCTCCTTGCCGAGGCGACGGACTTTGCGCGCGTTCGCCTTCATCACCGTCTGTCCCATGGTGACCTGGCCGTCGCCGGCAATGACCACCTTGCCGCCCTTGCGGACAGAGAGAATGGTGGTGGAGCGCCAACGATCGTCCGGTTGTTCGGGCATTTTTCAGGGATTCCGTTACGTGCGATACTTGAGCCTGAGTTTGACATAGGACCGCCCCATGCGCACCGCAACCATCGAGAGAAAGACGCGGGAGACCGAGATCGCGGTGTCACTCGATCTCGACGGCTCGGGCGAGGCCGACATCGACACCGGCATCGGCTTTCTCGACCACATGCTGGAAAGCTTCGCGCGCCATTCGATGATCGACCTCAAGGTGCGGGCACAGGGCGATCTGCACGTCGATTTCCACCACACCACGGAAGACAGCGCCATCTGCATCGGCGAGGCGGTGAAGAAGGCGCTGGGCGCTTTCGCCGGCATCACGCGCTTCGGCGCGGCGCTCATCCCGATGGACGAAACGCTCACGCGCGTGGCGATCGATGCCGCCGGGCGGCCGTATCTGGTGTGGAAGGTGGAGGTGCCGCGCCCCAAGCTGGGCGAAATGGATACCGAGTTGTTCAAGGAGTGGTTTCAGGCCTTCGCGCAACACGCAGGCCTGTGCCTGCACATCGAGAACCTATACGGCACCAACAGCCATCACATCGTGGAAAGTTGCTTCAAGGGCACCGCACGGGCGCTGCGCCAGGCCATCACGCCCGACGACCGTCTCGAAGGGGCTGTGCCATCTACCAAGGGCATGCTGGGCGACACGGCTTAGCAGTGCTTCGTGCTAGCCTGAGCCGATGCAGCCAAGTTTGACGGCGCGTGGTGCCGCCGCGCATCGCGCGGCCCATCAGCTGATCGATGGGGGCGCGATCTTCCACGATCCGTTTGCCCGCCGCATTCTCGGCGAAGAGGGTTGCGCGTGGGCAGATGAACGTGCAGCCGATACGAGCACCGCAGCGGCGGCGGACATCTATTGAGAGCCCGCGTCTCCACTGGTTGAGTGACGCATGCGTCATTTTTGTTGACGAGACCGGTAAGCGGAGGCATATAGAAAACTGCCCGGCCACCGGAGGCTCCTCATGGCGCAGATCACCAAGGACAGTGCGTACGACGCGGCCGATCCGCGCGATTTCCCCGCCATGCTGGAGGTCGAGCGCTACGGCCGCCGCTCCACGGCCTTCGACAAGATCATCTCCGCCACCCACGATCATTTCTGGGATCCGCTCGACAAGAAATACATCGACTTCTCCCAGAAGTTCGACATGGAGAACGAGTATCTGATCAATCCCGCCGCCAACATGGATCTGAAGACGGCGATCG
>DASXGS010000170.1:0-4815 GCA_036488975.1 Rhizomicrobium sp.
CGCTACAGCTGCAAAATGGGGCGATTGCCGTCCAATTGCCGTTGGGTTAACGTTTGCGGTCGGGAAAAAGTCGGGGACTCAATCATGCTCGCAAGAACTGCGCTGCTCTCCGCAGCAGCGTTGTCGGTTTCATTGACGGCCTTGGCGCAACAGACAACCGGAGCGCGAATCCGTTCGGATGCCAAAACGGATTCCTATGGGCAAATCCGTTTGGAAGGCGCCGCACGGGCGGGCGCGATTCGACGGGACTGGCTTGCTTCCGGGCACAGAGCGGAGTCGCCGCCGCTCACCGCCCCATCTATTATCAGCGGGAAGATCGCGGGAAGATCGTTTGACGTGGCCAAACCACCGGCGGCGCCGAAGGTGACGCTGAACTTTCAGACGGGAAGCAGCGGAATCGAGAGCGTTTCGCTCTATTTCCACACGATTTCGGCGAACAGACAGCAGCTCTATCTTTCGCATTCCATCACGTACAAATCGCCGGCAGTGACGCAGGGAACGTGGCCGCTCCAGGACATAGGCGATAGTTTCGGTTACGGGGCCTTCAATCCCTACTCGACGCCCGGCAAATGGGTCCTCGACAACGCATACATCTACGACCAGGCCGGAAACTACACAGCCTACAGTGAGGCAGACCTCGCGACTCTCTTTGGCTGCCCGGGGGCGACCGATTGCATCACGGTCAAGGTGACAAACAACGGAACGCCCGATGCGAAGCCCCCCTCGATCACCGCGGCGAAGATCCAGACGCCCAAGGTAAGCCTCGCTTCGCCTCCGGCCAGTTTCGCCGCCAGCCTGACGGTATCGGACAACGTCTCTGGCGTTCACTATTCCTGGGTGGAGGTGTGCCCGCCCAACGGATCAGGGGGAAACTGCGTCAGCTACTCCAATTACACGACATCTCCCCTTCTGAGCGGAAAGATCACCAACTACGACTGGGTGTGCGGCAGCACAGACAAATGCAGCACGACCTCGACAGGCCTCTGGACAATCTATGCGTTCGGCGCATGCGATGTCGCGAACAACTGCGTGTCCGACTACAATGCGACGGACATCGGGAATCTGTTTGGAACGACGACATTCAAAGTGACGCAGTAGGACCCGCAGCGCCGGGACCGCTTTCCGATTGATCGTGCAGACAGCGGCCACTCAAGGGCCGCTGCTGCATAGCGGGATCAGTTTCTTTTCTTGCAGACTCGCCAGCGGCGCTCAGAACTTCTGCGAGAAGGTCAGCGCCACGGTGCGCGGCCGCGCCGGCAGGATATATGGCTGGAAGCCGCAGACCTGCGTCGTGCACTCCGCATACCGTCCCTGTTCCGCCGTCGCATCGAAGACATTGAGCAGGGCAAGCTCGGCTGACCAGCTATCCCGCTCGACGCCGGCCGTTAAATCGACGGTCGTGAAGGGCTGCACCTGGCCAAGCAGGGTGCGCACGGGATCCCCGGATGCATCGACCTTACGCAGATCGGCCCAGCGGCCGCTTTCGTGCACCAGCGAGCCCTGCACATGCGCGGTCAAGTCTCCCCAGATGGTCCACTGATAACGAGCCGTCGCATTCAGCTTCCACTTCGGTGTGATCGGCAGCTGGGTGCCAGCTGGCGCCTGAACCCCGTTGTCGGGATCGGAGCAATCTCCACCACAATAGTCCGTGGTGAGATCTGCCTCGGTATACGCACCCGAACCGGAGAGCGTGAGTTGATCGATCGGGAGCCAGGAAATCTCAGCTTCGGCGCCTTTCGACGTCGCATTGCCTGCATTGTCTATGATCGTGACCGAACTGGGGCCCAAGAACGGAAACTGGAAATTGTTCCACTTCTCCCAGAACAGATCGCCATTGATCCTGAGGCGGTTATCGTTCCAGCTTGTCTTCCAGCCGACTTCGTAATTGTCGAGCGTGTCGGAGGAGTATGGCCCAACGCCGGGAATGTCGGTGCGGCGGTTGACGCCGCCGGGCCGAAAGCCGGTTGAGTAGGTGGCATACACCATCCGTTCGTCATCGATTTGCCAAGTGAGATTCACCTTGTGGGTTTCGCCGGTTTCCTTCACCTCGGCATCCAAATTGGTGCACGGTCCTCGATCCACGGATGGCGGGCGTCCGTTGCAGCGCGCTTCGTAGCTCTGGTAGCCGAAAAAGCCCTCCAGCGAGTTGTCGGCCTTGAACAGGCGAATGCCGGCGGTCAGCGTGAGGTTCGGCAAAATGTCGAAGGAGGCTTCGCCGAACACCGCGTAGTCGCGATCGATGCGCATTTGATCGGTAAGCCATAACGTGCTCGGCCAGCCATCCACCGAACAGACGATCTCGCATTCGTCGAACGGAACTGTGTTCAGGCCCTTGATGATGTAGTCCTGCAGAATGTGATGCGCCTGTTTTTCGTAGAAGGCGCCAATAACAAAGCGGAACCGGTTGTCCTTGTCGTTCGAAATGCGCAGTTCGTGGTTCTGCTTGGTGAAATAGTCGTTGCCCTTAACGAACTGCGACGGATCGATCTGTTTGCCGGCGTTGTCGTAGAAGTCCACATAGGACGGAACGAACTGGTCGTACCAGTAGGTGTAGTCCGTGTAGTCGGCCCCGGTCTGCACGCGACGCTGCATGTAGCCGCCCGAATAGAGCACATTCAGATTGGCAATGCGGCCCTGAACGGTGAGCGCCGCCTGCCACCATTTGTCGTGCGCGTATTCCGGCAGAAAATGGATGACATCGAAATTTCCCAGCGGGCGGCTGTAGCCGTAGTCGCCATTCTCGTTGAAACCGAATGAACCGTTGGACCGCTCGGTCTGTGCCATGAAACTCGGCGTGATGGTCCAGTTGTCGTCCAACTCGATGCCGAGGGCGGCGCGCGCTCCGAGTTTGTCGACGGTGTTGTAGTTGCTCTTCACGCGGTTCGCGTTGTCGATGGTGACGTTGAGGCCCGTGTCCAACGCGAACGTGCGCTGGCCATGGATGTTGTCGATGAAGCCAGCGTCGTGCTCGTCCCACGCCACGATGCGAATGGCCATGTGATCGTTGATCGGCTCGTTGACGAATCCGTTCACCGTGTAGCCAAGGCCGCCGTGATCGACGGCGTTGCCTTCGACTGAATAGCCGGCCTCAAAGGCGCTTGGATCGGGCTTGTTGGTGATGATGCGGATGACGCCGGATTCGGCGCTGGCGCCGTAGAGCGTTCCCTGCGGCCCGGACAGCGCCTCGACACGCGCGACATCGTAAGTCGGGACATCGAGCGTGCCGCCGATGGTGGTGATCGGCTGCTCGTCGACATAGACGCCGACTGTCGGCACCGGGCCGGAATGGTTGCCGTTCTCGTCGGTGGCGATGCCGCGCATGGTGATGTTGGCCTGACCCGGCCCGCCATTGCTGCCCTGGCCACTGACCGAGAAGGTGACGCTCGGCATATAGGCCTGGAAATCGTTGAAGTTCTGAAGGTGCAGCTGTTCCAGTTTTTCGGTGGTGATGGCCTGCACGTTCATCGGAACCTTCTGCAGGTCCTCGGCGCGTTTTTGGGCGGTGACCACGATGGTTTCGAGGCCGCCGCTCGCCGGAGGAGTATCGGCGGCTTGGGCCGCGGGGATTCCCGACAGCATGGTGGATGCCAGAAGCATCGGGCCGAGCAACGGCCGCGCACGCATGTGGGTTAAACTGAACGGCCCCATTGTCTGCCCCGCGCAGATTCCGAGAGTGAGTCAATCGCGTGGGCGCGGCGCCCGTCAATGACAGATTGGCAACAGGCGGCGGCAATTCACATGCTGGCGCGCGGAATATCCGGGTAGGAACCCAGCACGGGCCCGAGCGCTGCCTTCAACTCGCCCAGCCAGGGCTCGAACTTCTTCCACTGCTCGATCCCTTCGGCAGAAAGCGGCCGGCGCACCTGCTCGGAGCTGGCGGTGCGCACCGCTCGCTCGTTGTCGTAGAAGCGCAGGCACTGTTCCTCGAACGGCAGGCCGCAATGCGCCAGCAGCCGGCGGATTTCGCCTTCCGGATCGGCGATCAGCTGCTCGTGAAGCACGCGGTGAACACGGCCGGGCAGCACGGCGTCGAAATGCGCCGTCAGGTCCACGTAGTCGCGGTAATAGCGGGCGCAATCGGCGAGGCTGTAGGAAAAGCCCTGCCCGCGCGCGAACAGCTGCTTGAAATTGGAGAAGCAGCAGGCCAGCGGATGACGTCGCGCATCGACAATCCTGGCATTCGGCAGGATGAGATGGATGAAGCCGATGTTCGTCCAGTTGTTCGGCATCTTATCGACGAAGAACGGCCGCGCCGTGTGTCGCTGGACCCGGGTGCGTGAAAGATACTCTTCGCCCAATTCGTGAAACTGTTCCGCGCCGAGCGATTGGAGCAACGCAGGGTAGGTCGCCTCCTCGCCGGTGCGCTTGCGGCCGAATCGGCGGGAAAGCGCGATGATGTCCGGCAACTCCATGGTGCCTTCCACCTGCGAGTGGCTGGCAAGGATTTGCTCGAGCAAGGTTGACCCGGAACGCGTGAGGCCGACGATGAAAATCGGATCGGGCGCCGGGCTGCCGACATCTGTGCGCTCGGCGAAGAACGCAGGGGTGAACAGCGCCTTCGAGCGTTCGACGAGCTGCGAAATTTCATCGGCGTCGTAGCGCAGCGAAGCACGCCGCAGCGTGTTGCCGTTCCCGTACTGCGCAAAGGCGCTCTCGTAATCCCGCGCATCTTCCAGCGCTTTGCCGAGTGCGAAGTGCAGATGAATGCGATCTTCTTCGTCCAACGCCTCACGCGCTAACTGCGCGCGCATTGTGTGCACTTCGGGCGGGGTGAAACGGTAGGTCTTCAGATTGGCGAGGCTCCAATAGGCTTCA
>DASXGS010000357.1:0-17552 GCA_036488975.1 Rhizomicrobium sp.
AACCGGTTGGAGATCACGCCCGGATCGAAATTGCGGTCGCCGTCGTCCCAGTTGGGGTTCGAGATGAGTTCGCGATCCCGGGGGAACAGGCGAAAGGCCGCCGTGTAGCGCAGGGTATTGTCCCACCTCACATCGAAATCGCCTGCGTGGTAAAGGTCCGCCGCCATGGCAGGACTGGTGAACAGGAGCAAGAGCAAAGCCGCCGATGGACGGCTGCGGCGCCGCACGGGCGCTGGCCAGATTCGCCGCAATTGTAGTCCTCTGACCGGCATGGCCCCTCGGCGCTGCTCCGGCTGGCATAGAACCACAGAACCGGCTGAACTGCGCCTGAACGGGCGCGGTCTCCTCTTCGTCGCCACACTGGTTTTCTTGGCTGTAACTGCAATCCCCGCCGCGGCGGCTGGTTCTGCGCAGGAAGCCGCGCGGCTGAAAAGTGTGCTGACACCGATGGGGGCCGAGCGCGCCGGGAACAAGGCCGGCACCATTCCGGCCTGGAGCGGCGGCTACACCAATGCCGCAGCAGCACGCGGCGGCGGTATCCGGCCCGATCCATTTGGCGGGGAGAAACCGCTGTTCTCGATCACCGTGAAAAACGTCCAGAGCTATGGCGACAACCTGCCGGAAGGCGCCAAGGTCCTGTTCCGTAAGTATCCGGACTACCGGATGGATATCTATCCGACGCACCGCAGCGCCGCGTTCCCTGCTTCCGTGTATGAGAACATCTCCCGCAACACTGCGCGCGCGCACGCGGCATCTGAAGGCATTGCGTACGGTGTCGACGGGGCAGCGGGCGGCGTTCCGTTCCCGATCCCCAAGAGTGGCGCTGAGGTGGTGTGGAACCATCTGCTTGCCTATTGGGGACCGGCGCGCGAGCTGCACGTGAACACGTACGTTATTTCGCCGGACGGCACGCGCGCGCTGTCTTCGGGCTACAACGAGGTCGCAGACTTTCCCTATTACTACCCCGGCGCCACACCGACCTCGTATGGCGGATATTATTTCAAGACGCGGCAGATTCAGGATGCGCCGCCTGCCGCCGTAGGCCAGGGCTATCTCGATTGGCAGCCCATCGACACTGCGCGCTACAAATTTGCCGCCTGGCGGCTGTTGCCCGGCGAGCGGCGCGTGCGCCGCGGGCCGTCGCTCTCCTACGATGTGCCAGATCCCAATGCTTCCGGCTTCGAAAATCTCGACGAATACTACATCTTCTTCGGCGGGCCCGACCGCTACGACTGGAAGCTGCTCGGCAAGAAAGAAATGTACGTCCCGTACGACAACAATCGCTTCTATGCGCGCCCCGAAACGGAGGTGATGGGGCCGAAACACGCCAACCCCGATGATCTCCGCTACGAGTTGCACCGCGTCTGGGTGGTGGAAGGAACTCTCGCGTCCGGCAAGCACCACATCGCGCCGCGCCGGCGCTTGTATGTCGATGAAGACACTTGGCTCGCCCTTTACAGCGATTCATGGGACGAAAGCGGAAAGCTGTGGAAATTCGCCCACGCGACTACCTATCTGATGCCGGATGTCCCGGCCCTCATTCTCGGCAGCCAATTCGTATACGATTTCGATCTGGGCGGTTACGTGTTCGGTTTCGCGTTCAACGGCAGCGGCTACCGCATCGCCGCCCCCCACCCCGCCAGCACTTACTCCCCCGAAGCGCTAGCGGCTCAGGCAGTGCGCTGATCAGGATTCAAGGCCGGTGTAGGCGAGGCTGGCGAGGCGCTGCATTTCGGCAGCCGACATTTCGCCCGTCATAACGGTGCCGATCACGTCGTCCTGCCAGATGCACACGCGTAAATTGCCCTGCTTGTACTGATCGAACCGCGGCGGTCCGGAGGGCTTGCGCACATAAAGCGCGAAGCTGCGGTTGCCGGAATGGCGGTAGAGCAGTTCCACCGCCTTGCCGCTGCTCACTCGATCATAGGTGCGCAGCGCCACCAGGGTGTAGCCCATGCGCGACAAATCCGGCGCCCTTACCTTCATCGCGAGCGCGCTTTGGATCGTGTGGCTCGCAGCCATTGTTTGCGCCTCCGTGTTCACGGCAAGGATCTCCCGCGGCGGCAGCGTATCGCTGCGGGCGTCGAGCGCTTCCGCAACGATCGGCTCCTCGTGCGGTGCAGATTGCCGATACAGTAAGGGCCCGCCGACCAATACCAGCAGCGCTGCTGCGATGGCCGCAATCGTCTGCACCGGAAGAAACCGCCGCGGCGTGCGCGGGCGCCGCTCGATCATCTCGATCCATTTGGGCGGCAGCGGCAGCTCGGCCACGCGCCCATACACTTCCGCGAGCCGCGCCTTGTCCGCCCGGAACAGCGTCGCGCGCTGCGCCAAAGAGGAATCCGCCGCGATGCCGGCCTCAACCTGCGTGCGCTCGTCCTCGTGCAACTCGCCGTCGATCAGCGCGTGCAGCGTTTCGTCCGCGATGTGCAGCTTGTCGCTCATCCTGCCAGCTTCCGGTGGGCGTCGAGGGGCGTCACATTGCTCGCCCGCTCCGTCCCGTTTTCCAGGGCGTTGCGCAAGCGCTCGCGGGCGCGCGCCAACCGCGACATCACCGTCCCCATCGGGATGTGCAACTCGTCGGCGATCTGGCGGTAGTTCATCCCTTCAAGTCCCACGAGCAGCAGTATCTGACGGTGTTCCGGCGACATCGAATCCATTGCGGCGGTGAATTCGTGCAGGGGCGCCCGCTCGACCGGAGATACGCTGATCGCGAACTCGTCCGCCATTTCCGTGATGTCCTCCTCTATCCCGCGGCTGCGTTTCCGGCGCAGTTCGTCGATAAACAGATTGTGCAGGATGGATCTGAGCCACGGCGCCAGCTTCTGCGCCTCGCGCAAGCGCGAAGCCTGGCGCAACGCCCGCTCGAGACAATCCTGCACGAGATCGTCTCCGGCCGCGACGCTTCCGGCCAGCGCCGCCGCATACCGCCGCAAGCCCGGAAGCTGCGCAATCAGGGCACTGTTGAATTCGCCTTGCGTATCCCGACTCAGCACAGCCCCGCGGTCTGCGGTCCTCCCGGGAGTGTGCGGCATACGTGCTTGCCGGTAAACCAGTCACCCTGTTCTCCGGTTTTCCGGCGCCTGACGCCCATGATCGCAACCCCTTCCATCGCTATCTTGGACGGAACTGCGGGCGCAGCTATTCCACGAGTCTCCGCGAGGCCTGTGTAGATAGCCTTAGCGAAGCCTTGCTGCCATGCTGCGGAATAAACCCGCCGTCCATTCCGTCAGGGGTAGTGCGGGGTTCATCACACGCCTGTCCACCCGCGGGCGGGCACAATGGAAGGGGCTATCGCATGAGGGCGTACGCATGTCTGGCATTGGGGCTCAGTTTTTTGTCGGGCGCGCTATTTGCGGGGACGGCCACGGCTATGCCCCGTTTCACCATCAACAATCTTGTTTCGGATCAGCCCGGCGTGGCTGCCCATACCGATGCGGCGCTCGTGAATGCTTGGGGCATTTCTCACGCGCCTGGCGGGCCTCTGTGGATTTCCGACAACGGCACCGACAAATCGAGCGTCTACAGTTCGACCGGCGCTCCGCAATTTTCGATAACGCTGTCGCCGGGCGCGCCCACCGGCACCGTCTATGTGCCGAATGGCGGCTTCGTCATTCATAAGGGGGCGACAAGTGGGTCAGCGCTATTCCTGTTCGACACGGAAAGCGGCGCCATCGAGGGCTGGAGCCCGAGCGTGGACCAAAATGGTGTGGTTGCTCTGGATAACTCGGCAAACGGTGCCGTCTACAAGGGGCTCGCGCTCGACGGGGCCACGAACCGGCTCTTCGCCGCCAACTTCGCAAAGAACAAGGTCGAGATCTACAACAGCAGCTTCGGCCTCGTCAGCAGCTTCACCGATACAGCCCTGCCCAGGCATTTCGCGCCCTTCAACGTGGCGGTGCTGAACGGCAAGGTCTATGTCGCCTTCGCCAAGCGCGAGCGGCGCGGCATCGACGAGCTGCACAAGAGAGGACTCGGTTACGTCGATGTGTTCGACACAAGCGGCAATTTGCAGAAGCGCTTGCTCGCGAATGGCGCACTCAATGCACCCTGGGGCATGACAATTGCGCCCGGCGGTTTCGGCAAGCTGACCGGAGCGCTGCTTGTCGGCAACTTCGGAGATGGCCGCATCCACGCCTATGACGCAAACACTGGCGATTTGATGGCAACACTGAAGGACACCGACGGCAGTGCGCTGAGCATCGATGGACTTTGGGCGCTCGATGCCGACTCGGGTGTCGTAGACTTCACGGCCGGGCCCGGCGATGAATCGCATGGGCTTTTGGGCAATATCGCGCCTGCGCCTTAATTCAGTTCACCCTGCCCCCAAGTCTTCCCGGGCGTGCGTCACACGTCCGGGAAGAGGATGTTCTGAGATCCCCCCGACGGTTTCGGGATTTAGTTCACAGCCGTGTTGGCGCAGTTTGTTGGGTGGCCGCAGCCTCGCGCGTGAGCCCATTGGCTGTTGTGCGGCCACCACAACACAGACGCTGTACGAGGTTTTTTCGCCGCTGCGCAGCGGTTCCGTCGTTGAAGCGGTAGTGTATACCCGGGTGACGCTGTTTCCCGTGCCGTAAAACGCAGAAGAGCCCCATGCCATCTTCTTGAAGTTGGTCGGGGCATTGTTGTCATCGTATGGCAGACTGAATTCGATGGACTGGTAGGGCCACTCCCAGTCACAGGGGATGAGCTGGGGTTCGCCAATGCAGCCTTTGCCGTTGTTGTATGTCGCCGACCTGCTGCCGCGCTCGTCGGCATAGCCGTCCGCCAGCGCCGAACGCGAAAACGGTTTGGGCTCGAAAAGGCCCATTTCGTACCCCCCGGCGATGAGTGCCGAGTAGCGCGCACCCGCATTGGGCTCGGACCAAATCCATGTACTGTTCCGGGTGGGCGGATTTGCGGTAGTCACGAAGTGGTAGCGATCGCCCCACATCACCTTTGTGACCAACCCATCCGCCCCGTTGTCGAATACCATCACGCCGTACGGGCCGCGCACGTCGAAATTGACGCGATCTGGCTTGCCGATCTGGGCAAGATCGACGGTGTAGTCTATGCGAGGGTAGTCGGTGCCGCCCTGAAACACCCATGTGATAGTGACGGGCATCGGATAGAGGGCGAATTTCGCCGGATCGGTGGGAGTGTCCTGAACATCATTTCCGTCGGCATCTTTCGGAATGCGCGCAATGATTCCGTAGTGCCGATACGTCATTGTGAATCGGTGCGCCGCCCCCCGTCCCGCTGGGGGTTGAGAGCGGCTGTCCCACCACTGGGAAGCCGCCCTTTCTGCGCGCTCGAACGCCTACCCCGACTTTCTTTTGCCTCCGCAAAATCGTCACGGAATACGCGTCGGCTGGCGCTCGTCTCTCGGAAAGAGGCGGCACTGAGGCCGTCCCTGCGCTTGCGCGCCGGTGGGAGAGATTCAGATGAAAACAAAATCGCGCTTTGGCTTGCTGTTTGCGTCGGCCGCCGCAGTGGCGGGTGTCATGGCCCCCGGTTTCGTCTCCGCCGCGCCCGGGGGGAACGGCTACGAAACCGTGCTTTTGGTATCAAACCATCCCGGCGTCGCAGCCACTTACGATCCCGACCTGGTGAACGCCTGGGGTATTTCGCACGGTCCGGGCACACCGCTGTGGGTGTCGGACAACGGAACCAATAAGACCACGCTGTACGACCGCCACAATGGCAGCAAGATTCCGCTGACGGTAAAAATCACGCATGGCGGCGCACCGACGGGGCAAGTTTGGGTGCAGCGCGGGAGGGATAGCGATTCCGACATCGACTTCCCGCTTCATGAGAAGGGCAAGACCGGTCCCAGCGTGTTCCTGTTCGCGACTGAAGCAGGCGCCATCGAGGGTTGGAATCCCAACGTTGACTTGAATCGGGCACTCGTTGCGGTCGACCGCTCGGCCCAGGGAGCGGTGTACAAGGGAATCGCCATCGCCCAAGACACCGAAACCATCTACGCGGCGGATTTCGCGAACAACCTGGTCGAGATGTTCGACCATCGCTTTAAGCAGATCGGCAGTTTTACAGATCCCGGATTGCCCCCGCGGTTTGCTCCGTTCAATGTCGCGCACCTGAACGGCAAGCTCTATGTCGCGTTCGCCAAGCGCGAGGCCGGAGGCACTGACGAAGTGGACAAGGCCGGGCTGGGCTACGTCGACGTGTTCAGCAAGACGGGTCAGTTGATGCAGCACCTCGTCTCCAACGGCCCGCTGAACGCCCCGTGGGGCATGACGATCGCGCCGAAAAACTTCGGTCAGTTCTCGGGTGCCTTGCTGGTAGGGAATTTCGGCGACGGCAAAATCCATGCTTTGGATCCCGGCACCGGCGCGCTTCTTGGCACACTGCGCCATCCGGACGGAAAGCCGATCCGGATCGACGGCTTGTGGGGCATAGATAGCGGTCCAGATGCGCGGGTGACCTTCGCCGCTGGCCCGAATGACGAGGCTGATGGGCTCCTTGGACAAATCCGGGTTGCAGGGCCGTAGCGCCCTTCAAATCTCGACAATCTCCTGTGGCGCGGGTCGTTCGATCCGCGTCACAGACGTCTTTGACGGCCGGCGAATACGCGGGTCGAGCGCGATGTAGATCAGTGTGGTCAAGGCGCCGAGATCGAGCGGGTAGAGATATCGGTAGTCGCAGGCGATCGAGATGAAAAAGAAACTGAGGCCGAACACGATCATCGCTGTAATCATGCACGCAAACACGATATCCGCGGAGCGGTGACGAAGCACGAGGAACGCAAGCTCCCCCAATGCGAGTATCAAAAAGGGCACGTGCGAAAACGCTGGGGTGCCCTCAAGCCAGGTTCCGTAATCGTCCAGCTGCTCGTCGTTCTCGCTGTACCGCGGCTGCAGGCCGAGCTTTGCCATCGCCTGCGGTGGGCCCGATACCCCTACGATGTAAGGTGCGCACGCGTCGACATCGGGCGTGAGCACGAGCCAGCGGAATATGTCCACGCGATTGTGCAGATAGAGTGCGGGGCGGGCCGCGATGTAGTGCAACCATGAAGCCCGCAACACAGGTCCCGTTGCGCTGTTAAACGCTTTCTGCAGGCGCATGGGGCGGGCAAGAAAATCGCTGCGGATCGGCGAATAGAGCTTTCGCCCGTCGCTCCGCATTACCCCCACAATGTCCGGATGGGCTTGCTCCAAAGGTGGCAGCTTCAGATTCGGTTGTCCGGCCAGCGCGCCATTGAGATCGTAGAACGCGAGCCAGCGCAGCTGCTTCTTCAGCCCGGCATCGCCGACAGTCCGGGTTGCGAAGGCGAGGTTCGCCACGGTCAGCACTGCGAGCGCTGCGCACAACGCGGCGCCGGCCTGGACGATCGCGCTGCGGCGGGATTCTCCGCTGTGTGTTGCACACCACGCCATCGCGCCGGCAGCAAACGGCAGCAGAACGAGGCCGTTTTGCCGCGCCAGGGCTGCAACCACCAGGAGCGCCCAACCGGCCGCCAGCAGGCCGTACCGCCAAGGCCGCCTGGACCAATGCGCCGCTGCGTGCGCCAGAGCCACAAAGCCCGCCACCGCCGCGTTCGCGAACAGCACGTCTTTCCAGACGATCCCCTGGTACAGAAAAAATTGCGGACTGATCACGCAAAGCGCCACCACGGGCACGGCTAGCCACGACACCCGTGGCGTGAGCCATAGGAGCGACAGAACCGCCGCGAACAGCACCAGCGCATTCGCAAAAACGAACACGGCCGTGCCCGGCCGCACCCAATCGACCAATCCCAGCAGCCATGACATCACCGGCGGATGCCAGCCGGCATATGCGCCGGTCCGGCCCTCAAGCAGCTGCATTACAGAATCGTAAGACAGGTGGCCCGGCAGGTTCGCCGCCATAGAAAAAACAAACCCGGCGACGATAAGCGTGCCCGCGCAAACGGCAGGCGCTCGCGAGAGCTGGCGGGGCTTCTCCAAATTGCCTCGTAGACCGCGCATATAGTATTCAGGGCGCCGAAGGGACCACCGTGACAAAATCCGTCTTTCAGGACCGCACTGGGCGGCGGGCAGTCCGCGTGACGTGGATTGGCTGGACGATTGCCGCACTGACCATCGTACTGGGCTTGGTGTTCACCGTCACGCTCTTTGCACCCTCGCACATGGAAGCCGCTCGGCTGCCTGGCCACATCAGCGCGCTGAAGGTGCAGCGGCTGGAAAAAGAAGCCGCGGCGCCCGGCCTGATGAGGTCGGCGATCCAGTTGGCCGGCGAAGCGCGCGCCAAGCGGCTGAAGCTGTTGCTGAAGAAGCTTGCCGTCCGCGAGCGCGCTGCCCACGTGCTGGCGAGTGCCAAGGTGAAGCATGCCGGGCGGCCGCTCTCGATCGCCTTCTATCCGAACTGGCAGGCCGCGGCCTACGATTCGCTGCGCGTTGCGCTGCCGACGCTCGATTGGGTCGTGCCGACATGGCTAAGCCTCCAGGGTCCCGACCTCAAGCTGAAGGATGCCTACAACAAAAAGATTGAGCAGCTGATCCGCAGCCGGCCGAAGGTCGCCATTCTGCCCGTTATTCAGAACTCGACGCTCGGCAGATGGGATGGTCCCGGAATGGCCGCCCTGCTGGCGGATGCAAACCGCCGCACCGGGCTGGTTCGCGACCTTTCCGCCTACATTGGTGGACGGCGGCTGCAGGGGATCGTCGTCGACTTTGAATCGCTGCCGGATTCGGCGATGCCCAATCTCGGCCTGTTCTTGAAGTCAGTGCGCCATGCGTTCGCGCCGCATGGTTGGACGGTGGCAGTGGCCGCGCCCTTCGCGAACGACAAATGGCCGTTCGCCGAATTCGCCGCGGATGTCGATTACACGATGCTCATGGCCTATGACGAGCACGCCTCGCCGCACGCGCCGGGCAGCGTCGCGGGCCAGACCTGGTTCGAGAACACGCTCGACAAACGCATGGAGGTGCTGTCGCCTGACCGCACCATAGTGGCGCTGGGCAGCTACGCCTATGACTGGAACGAAGACGATGTCGACAATCTTTCCTTTGAAGAGGCGGTGATCGCAGCGAACGATTCCGACGCCACCGTCCAGTTCGATCCGCAGACCAACAATCCGCATTTCTCCTATGTCGAGGACGATCATACCCGCCACGATGTGTGGCTGCTCGACGGCGTGACCGCGTACAATGAAATCCACGCAGCCGATCTTTATCGCCCTGCCGGTTATGCGGTGTGGCGGCTGGGGAGCGAAGATCCATCGATCTGGTCGGTGATGGGCCGGCCATACGGTGAGACCGCACCGGCCGATTTGCGCAGCATCCCGACGATCGAGGACATCGATTTCGAAGGCTCAGGTGAATTGTTGCGTGTGGAAGCGCAACCGCAGTCCGGTGCACGCACCTTTGAGACCGAAAGAGCCACGGGCGACATCGACGACGAGATCTATACCAAATTGCCGACGGGATATGTCATTCGGCAGTTCGGCGCCGCACGGAAAGAATTGGCGCTGACCTTCGATGATGGCCCCGATCCCGAGTGGACACCTGAGATTCTCAACATCCTGCACGCCGAGCACGTGCCAGCGACGTTCTTCGTGATCGGCAGCAATGCCGAAGCGTATCCCGAGCTCGTGCAACAGATGGTGGATGAAGGCCACGAAGTCGGCAATCACACATTCACCCATCCAAACCTGTCCGAAACGCCCGACAGCGTAACTGCGCTCGAGCTGAATGCGACTCAGCGGCTGTTCCAGGCGCTCACCGGCCGCTCCATGCGCTTGTTCCGGCCGCCCTATCTGGGCGACGCGGAACCCACGGACAACGATGAAATCGAACCGGTCCAGGTGGCGCAGGAGATGGGCTATATTGCGGTCGGGGAGCATGTCGATCCGGTGGATTGGGAGCTTCCCGGGGTCGACACCATTGTGAGCCGCGCGCTCCAAATGGTGCATGAAGCGCGACCCAATTCGCCGCGTAACATCATCCTGTTCCACGACGCGGGCGGCGACCGCTCGCAAACGATTGCCGCGCTGCCGATCCTCATCGAAAAGCTGAAGGCACAAGGCTACCGATTCGTACCGGTGTCCGGATTGATCGGCTTTACGCGCGATCAGGCCATGCCCCCGCTACCGCCGACGGTATCGCTGCTCACCGATCGTGTTGTGTTTTACGCGCTGAGCAAGATCGGCCGGGTGCTGCACTGGGCGTTCCTGCTCGCGATCTGGCTTGGCATTGGCCGCGTACTTTTCCTTGTCGTGCTGGCGCTGCGCAATTTCCAGAACGAGCAGCGGCAGGCGAAGCCGCCAGCCGCCCTCGCCGCGGACATGCGCGTCTCAGTGGTCATCCCCGCCTACAACGAAGAGCGTGTGATTGTCCGATCGGTGCGCCGCATTCTGGAAAGCACGCACCAGGCCCTCGAAGTGATCGTCGTGGATGACGGTTCCCAGGACGAAACCGCAGGCGTCGTCGTGGCGCAGTTCGGCGGCGATCCGCGCGTCACACTCCTTCGCAGTCCAAACGGGGGCAAAGCGAATGCCCTGAACATCGCGCTTGCGCACGCCACTGGGGATGTGGTGGTGGCGCTCGATGCCGATACCATTTTCAAGCGTGATGCCGTCGCGCGGCTGGTGCGCTGGTTTGTGGATCCGGCAATCGGCGCAGTCGCCGGCAACGCCAAGGTTGGCAACCGCATCAACATGATCACGCGTTGGCAGGCGCTCGAATATGTTGGCGCCCAGAATCTCGAGCGCCGCGCGCTGGCGGCATTGGGAACGCTCACCGTCGTGCCAGGCGCGATCGGCGCATGGCGCCGCAGCGCCGTCGAGGGGCTCGGTGGCTTCCCGGTGGACACCGTGGCCGAAGATCAGGACCTGACCATCGGACTGCAGCGTGCAGGATTCCGCGTACTGTTCGACAGCTCGGCCATTGCGTGGACTGAGGCGCCGACCACGTTTCGCGCGCTCGCGCGGCAGCGCTTCCGCTGGGCCTATGGCACGCTGCAATGTCTGTGGAAGCACCGCCGCGTCACTTTCAGCGGAAGCCATCGCGCGCTAGGGCTGATCGCACTGCCGCAGGTGTGGCTGTTCCAGATCGTGTTGACAGCTCTCGCGCCGGTCGCCGATCTGATGTTGCTCTGGCAGCTCATCTGGCAGGGCACCGCCTACCTCGAGCACGGCGCGGAGTTCAACAACGACAGCCTCATCCAGGTCGGCCTCTACTACGGGCTGTTCGTGATCCTCGACATGGCGGCGGCGGGCTTCGGCTACCTGATCGAAGGCAGCGAGCAGAAGCGGTTGCTGTGGAGCCTGCCGCTGCAGCGCTTCGGCTACCGACAGCTGATGTATTATGTCGTGGTGCGCTCCATCTTCACGGCGCTGAAAGGTGCGGTGGTCGGTTGGGGCAAGCAGGAACGCACCGCCACAGTCGCCGCCTTCGAGCCGCAGGAAGCCGCCTGAACCGCCTTCCACCGCCACCCAATAAAATCGCAGGCCGGGATTGCGCGGTCTCACGTTATAAGGGGGCATGAATCGACAACGCCCACCTGGTGCGAACTTGCTGACCGAGCAGATCAGCCCGCGCTATTTCGAACTCGATTCCTGGTCGACGGGTGAAATTGTGGCAGCCATGTATGAGGGCCAGCTCGCCGCGGTCGCCGCAGTGCGGCCGGCGCTCGCCGTCATCGCCAAAGCGGTGGACCATGCGGTACCCGCGCTGAAACGCGGCGGACGTCTCGTTTATGTCGGCGCGGGCACCTCGGGTCGCATCGGCGTGCAGGACGGCACGGAACTCACGCCCACCTTCGACTGGCCACCTGAGCGGCTCGTTTTCCTGATGGCCGGCGGTCTCGATGCGCTCGTGCAAAGCGTAGAAGGCGCCGAGGACAGCGAGGCAAATGGCGCCCGCGCGGTAACGGAAGCGAATATCGGCCGAAACGATGTGGTGATCGGCGTCGCGGCAAGCGGCACGACGCCTTACACCATCGGTGCACTGCGTGCCGCGCGCGAAGCGGGCGCGGTGACCGTCGCCCTCGCCAGCAATCCCGGCGCGCCGCTGCTTGAGCAGGCGACACACCGCATTCTCGTCGAAACCGGAGAAGAAGTGATCGCGGGCTCGACGCGCATGAAGGCCGGCACGGCGCAAAAGATCGTGCTGAATCTCTTTTCAACTGCGCTGATGGTGAAGCTCGGCCGCGTCTATCGGGGCCTCATGGTCCATATGCGTGCGACCAATGCGAAGCTTCGCCGCCGCGCGGAAATTATGGTGCAGGAGATCGCGGGCTGCGATGAGTCCGAAGCCGTCGCCCACGTGGAAAATGCAGGCGGCGATGTGAAGCTCGCCATCCTGCTGGCGCTTGGCCTCGAGCTTTCACGCGCCATCGAACTGCTGGAGCGGCACGAGGGCGATTTGCGACTCGCCGTCGACGAAATCCGGTAAGCCTGCGCAGAAAGAAACGGGCCGGCATCGCGCCGGCCCGTTCTACGTTAATCTAATTTCTCAGCGCCCGTTGTAGAGCCCGAGATTAATCGCGCTTGTGAGATCGAGCACGCGGCGGTCCCGTCCGCCCACCGGAGCGAGATCGAACCGGTGCTCCAGTGTCGCGATAATGGAAGTCGTGTCGTGCGACGAGTGATCGACACGCGAGTACTTGAACGCGGGCGAAATCAGAATCGCCGGAATGCGCGTTCCCGGACCCCATTTGTCGTGCACGCCATGCGGATCGTGCATGCCCGGTGGCGAAACGTGATCCCACTGGCCACCGAACTCGTCATAGGTGACGATCACCAGCGTGTCCTTGCCCTCGGGCCCGTTTGAGATCGCATTCAGCAGATCGACGAGATGCGAATCGCCGCCGTTCTCCCCGGTATAGCCGGGATGCTCGTTTTCTTCGCCGATTGGTTTGACAAAGCTGACCGTCGGGAGCTCGCCCTTGTTTGCCCGCTGGATGAACTCGGCTTCATCGCGCAGATGCTCTTTGCGCGCCTTAGTGCCGGGAGCGTAGTTGGCGAAATAATTAAGCGCCTGATGGTGATACTGGAACAGGTAGTCTGGGCAATACGGCCAGCTGGATGCCGGATTGTGGTTCGGATCAGTGCAACCTTTTTTCTTGCTACCGCCGTTGGTCCAACCGGGCGCACCGACCTCGCCTGCCGCGTTTGACCATCCGCCGGAATACCATGCCCATTTGACCCCTGCTTCCGAAAGGCGATCGCCGATGTTTGGGTTGGTGATCGGCGGCAGGCGCTTGTAGTCCGCAGTGCCCGGCGCATAAGGCAAGAACCAGGGCTGGATCGTGTTCACTGCATAGTCGCCGCAAGTCACGCCGGCCGGCGTCGCCGGCCTTCCCGCCGGAGGATTGCACGAAGCGGTGAGTTGCGCGTCTTTCGCCTGGCCTCCCAACGGTGAGCTGTACAACGGATAGCTGGTCGGCATTCCGTTCTGATCGACGACGGAATGAAGATCCTGCGCACCTGCATCGTTCGGTGCGCCCGAGAACACTGGCGCCGCTGCCGCAACCAGGAACTGGTGATTTAGAAACGAGCCGCCGAATGCGCCCTGAAAGAAGCGGTCGGCGATCACATAATGCGGCGCACCGGCGGTGTGCAGATAGGCGTAAATCGGCAGCTGCTTCGTGTTGTAATAGCCCATGCTGAGGCCAACGGCGTCGCTGCCGGTGACATAACGGTTCTGCTTACCGCCATTCAGCTGATATTGCTCCTGATAATACCGGTGTACGAGATCGCGTGTGCAGCCGCCGGGCTGCCCCTGACCCTCCGGCACGCCATTCGGTGCGAACTGGCTGGGCAGCGGACAGGTCGTGTCGGTCGGGGCGATGTAGTTGTCGATCTCGAACGGTGCGTTGACGAAGTCGCTGTTGAACGTCATGCCGTTTGCTGAATCGGTGCAGGTCGAGGGAAGCGGGGGTGACGTGAGGTTCACGTCATCCTGCAACAGACACTGATAAGGCGTCGTGTTGTCCTGCTGGACCTGAACCGTCTTGGCCGGCTTCGCATATTTCAGCCCGTCCACCTGATCGCCGTTCACGTTGTCCCACAGGCCGTAGAGATTATCGAAACTGTGGTTCTCTTCGTAGATGATCACGATGTGCCTGAACGGGTCGTTCGGACCGAAGATGGGATGCTGCGGTGCGGCGTTCGATACCGTTCCGAGTGCGCAAGCCGCGGCGCACCCGAGCAACAAATTCTGCAATTTCATGGACACTGCCTCCGTGCTGAAGATGCACGGGACATTCATGCCCCGACACGACAGAGAAGTTACGGAAGCTTGTCAGTTCGGCGACGTTGCCGTCGCGGTTCCGCGACGGGCAGGTGACAGAACGGAGTCAGATACATCATAAACAAAAGCTGCCTTGCGGCGGCTTCGTTGAACCCAGACCGGCGAGGCCGGCTTTTGCGTTCCGATATTACTTCGGCAGCACGCCTTCGCGCTGCAGTCGCTTGCGCTGCAGCTTGCGATAGCGGCGGATGGCTTCCGCCCGCTCGCGCGCCCGCTTCTCGCTCGGCTTCTCGTAATGGCCCCTGAGCTTCATCTCGCGGAAGATGCCTTCCCGCTGCATCTTCTTCTTCAGCGCTTTCAGCGCCTGGTCGATGTTGTTGTCGCGAACGATGATCTGCAAAGGCTGCTCCTAGAGGTGGCCGGAAAGGCCGCGGTTGATATCAGAAGGACCTACGCCTGTCCATCTTGCCTTAAGAGGCGATTTCAGGCCCGATTTGATGGGCTGCGCTACCAATTTTGACCAGAACCCGCCGCGCGGGCCATAAGCTACCATGGCAATTTTGAAGATTGCCCGCATGGGCCACCCCGTTCTGGCTGAGAAGGCACAGCCGGTTACCGACCCGACTTCGCCGGAAATCCGTCGCCTGGTCCGGGACATGATTGAGACCATGATCGATGCCAATGGCGCAGGGCTCGCCGCGCCGCAGGTGCATGTGCCCTTGCGGCTGGTGGTGTTTCAAGCGCCTGCCGACCGTAGTGACGGCCTCTCCGAAGCCGAGATGTACGACCACACCGCGCCACTCACGGTGATGATCAATCCGGAAATCGAGGTACTTGGGCCGGAGCTGGAAGGCGGCTGGGAAGGTTGCCTGTCGGTGCCTGGCTTGCGCGGCTTTGTCGAGCGCCCCGCCCATATCCGCTACCGCGGCGTGGATCATGAGGGCCAACCGGTGGAGCGCACCGCGCGCGGCTTTCACGCGCGCGTGGTGCAGCACGAAGTCGATCATATCGATGGCGTTCTGTACCCGCAGCGCATGCGCGATCTTTCGAAGCTGATCTTCGAATCCGAAGTCCGTCACTGGGTGCGTTCGGAAGACGCTGAGTGAACCGACCCGGCTGAACAGGGCTGCGGAGCGGACCCGAATGCGCTATGCTGCGCCGTCGTTCGTAGGGGGTAACCCATGACATTTCGTGCAAGATTGGCGTTTCTCGCATTCACTGCATTGCTTGTGGCGTCCGGTGCAGCTGCTGCCGGGCCGCTCTCGGTGGCGGATGTGAACGCACCGGACATCAATTGCGTGTTCAATACCACCTGCACGGTCGTGGTGACCGACACCAGCGGCCACTATCCTCCAAGTTCCGGTTACACCGGCAAACCGCGGCTGATCACACGCACCTTTGCCGGCGGGCCGGGCGCGCAGGGCGACGGACTCACCGCCTACGAATACCGGGTGGATTTCCGGAATGCGCAGGCGGCGACGGACATCAACTGCGCGATCAACCTGAAGGTGAACACAGGTCGCATCCAGCCGCTGAACTATGACGGCAGAGGCCCCAAGGATGTATATGTGATTACCTCCGGCGGCATAGGATCGATCGCACTGTCATCGGCGACGAAGAGCGGACCTGTCGTCACCTTCACCTTCACCACGCCGGTGTGCCCGGAGAACGGGGTGAACGCGCCGGGGCAGTCGAGCTTCTGGTTCGGGTTTGCGGCCAAGGGCGTTCCGCTGAAGCGCAAGGCCTTCTCCGACCTGACTTACGGCGGCGGAACGGTAAATGTAGCGGCGCGAGCACCGACACATTAGCAGGGCCGGGATGGCAGTGCGGAAAACACAGAAGGCAAAAGACCCCGCAGACATTCGCCGCGCCATGGCCGAAGCCGCGCTGCCGTTGATTCCCGATTCCGGGTTCACGGAGGCCACCCTGAAGCGCGCCGCAACGGAAACCGGTGCGGATTCGGTTGCGCTGGCGCGGCAATTCCCCCGCGGCGCCGTGAGCCTGGTGGAAGCGTTTTCGGAATGGGCCGACGATCAGATGGAAGCGGCGCTTGAAGCAACGCCACTTTCGGAGATGAAGATTCGCGAGCGCATAAAAGCGGCGGTGAATGCGCGGCTGGTGGCGCTGCGTCCGCACAAGGAAGCAGCACGGCGGGCGGCCGCCTTTCTCAGCCTGCCGCAGAACGCCGCAACGGCCGCGACGCTGCTCTACCGCACTGTGGACCGCATGTGGCGCGCCGCGGGCGACACATCGACCGACTTCAATTTCTACACCAAGCGGGCAATCCTCGCGGGCGTGTATTCCTCCACCATGCTGCGCTGGTTCACCGACGACAGCGAAGACGAAAAGGCCACCTTCGAATTCCTCGACGCCCGCATCGAGGACGTGGTGCGCTTCGAGAAGTTCAAGGCGGGCGTCAACGACGCGCTGGCGAAGCTGCCTTCGCTCAGCGATGTGCTGAGCCGCGTCAGCGGCCGTCGCTCTTCTTACTGATCCAGGTGATGTGGCCCATTTTGCGGCCGGGGCGAATCTCAGGTTTGCCGTACAGGTGAAGCGCGCCGCCGCGCGCCACGAGCGCCCGCCAATCGTGGGCTTCCTCGCCGATGATGTTTTCCATTACCGCATCGGAATGCCGTTCTGTGCGCCCCAGTCGCCAGCCGGCAATGGCGCGGATGTGCTGCTCGAACTGGCTGACCGCGCAGGCATCGATCGTCCAGTGCCCGGAATTGTGAACGCGCGGTGCGATTTCATTGACCAGCAGCGCGCCATCTTGCGCCACGAACAACTCGACACACAGCACACCGACATAATCGAGCGCCTCGGCGATGGTTTGCGCAATGCGTTTGGCTTCTTCGGATTGTTCCGCCGTCAGGCGTGACGGAACCGTGGAGCGCCGCAGGATGTGATCGCGGTGCTCGTTTTCCGGCGAATCGTAGGCGGCAAACACGCCATCCGTCCCGCGCGCGGCAATTACAGAGGCCTCGAACGCGAAATCCACAAAGCCCTCCAGCAGCAGCGGCGCGCCGCGGAACCGGTCATATGCCGCTGCGGCTTCGTCTGCGCTCCCCACGATCGCCTGGCCTTTGCCGTCGTACCCCCACCGCCGTGTCTTCAGCACCGCGCGCGCGCAACCCAGTTGTTGGAAGGCGCTGCGCGCGCCCGCCGCTGAAGCAACTGGCAGAAACGGCGCGGTGGGCAGACCGAGCGTGGAAACGAAAGTCTTCTCCTCAAACCGCTCCTGCGCGGTGGCGAGCGCGCGCGCATTTGGATGGGCTGGCCTCAGCTGCGACAGCAGCGCGACCGTTTCCGCAGGCACGTTTTCGAATTCAAAGGTAATCGCATCGCAAGCTTGAGCAAAGCGCGTCAGCGCCTGCTGGT
>DASXGS010000178.1:0-1618 GCA_036488975.1 Rhizomicrobium sp.
CGCGGCATGGTATCGGCGAGCGTCCGGCCTTCGCCGGCCGCGCGTGTAACCGCCGGACCGTCCTGATGGGTGCGTTGATTTGTTGGTTTCGGCTCGGCGGCCATCCGCTCTATCCGATCCGCGTCTTTAGCCGCCCGATCACCCGCTCTATGCTCTCGCCTTCGGCGCGCGCGGCGAAGGTCAGCGCCATGCGGTGTTTGAGGACCGGCTCGGCAAGGTCGATGACATCGTCGATCGACGGTGCAAGCCGCCCGTCGAGCAGCGCCCGGGCGCGCACCGCGAGCATAAGCGACTGGCTGGCGCGCGGACTCGGGCCCCACGCGATCAGTTTCGACGCGTCGCTACCGTGCGGTCCGGGACGTGCGGAGCGCACCAGCGCGAGAATGGCATCGACGACGGATTCGCCGACCGGAAGCCGGCGTACCAGCCGCTGCGCCGCCATCAGATCCTCGGCGGTCATTGCCGGCTTCGGCCGGATTTCTTCCGTGCCGGTGGTTTCGAACAGGATTTTTCGTTCGGCGTCGCGGTCCGGATAGCCGACATCGATCTCCATCAGAAAGCGGTCGAGCTGCGCTTCCGGCAACGGATAAGTGCCTTCCTGCTCCAACGGGTTTTGCGTGGCGAGGACATGAAACGGCTTCGGCAAGTCGTAGCGCGCGCCAGCGACCGTAATGTGCTGCTCCTGCATCGCCTGCAACAGCGCCGACTGGGTGCGCGGGCTGGCGCGATTGATTTCGTCGGCCATCAGAAGCTGAGCAAACACCGGACCGGAGATGAAGCGGAAATTGCGTTTGCCGGTCTGGCTTTCTTCCAGCACCTCGGTGCCGAGGATATCGGAGGGCATCAGGTCCGGAGTGAACTGGATGCGCCGCGCGTCGAGCCCGAGCACGGTGCCCATGGTATCGACCAGCTTGGTCTTGGCGAGGCCCGGCAGGCCGAGCAGTAGCGCGTGGCCGCCGGACAGGATGGTGATGAGTGCCTGTTCGACGACCTTGTCCTGGCCGAAGATCACGGTGCCGATCGCGGCCTTGGCGGCACGTACGTGATCCGCCGTCGCTTCGGCCGACCGCACAATCATGTCTTCGAGCTTTTCGAGCCCATCTCCGCCGGCAGCAGGCATGGTTAACTCCTGTCTCTCTCGGATCGTTTCTTGGATCAAACTCGCGCCACATGCACGAATCTACGGCTGCAAACTTGCACGCCTCTTAGGCAGACAATATGCAATATATGCGCCAGCGAACTCAGCGGCAGATTCTGCGCTGATTCTTTATCCATAGGAAACACAAGGGCGGGAAACCCGATTTTGGTTTGGGACGGCCCGGATGCAGACTGGCAATCTCGAACTCACGAATTGGCCCCCGGACTTTCGTCCGCTGCCAAACTCCAGGTAAACCATGGCGAAGGAAGGGCAATCCGGCCTCGAGGCGATCACAGGCGCGCTACGTCAGGCGGGTAGGGCGCCACCCGTAGAACTGTGGAACCCGCCGTTCTGCGGCGATCTCGACATGCGCATCGCCACCGACGGGACCTGGTTCTATCTTAAAACCCCGATCGGACGGCCGGCTTTAGTCAGATTATTCGCTTCGGTGCTCAAACGCGAAGGCGAGAAATACTTCCT
>DASXGS010000193.1:0-1795 GCA_036488975.1 Rhizomicrobium sp.
GAAGGTGGCAAGCTTACAGGCGCGGTGGCCGATCCCATCCTCGACCGCGATGCCAAACTGCGCGCGCTGGAAGCAGCGGTTGCCGAGCTGCATATCGATTTCGCCGATGCCCTCGCCGTGGGGGATGGGGCCAACGATGTCGCCATGATCGAGCGCGCGGGCCTCGGCGTCGGCTACCATCCCAAGCCGATCTTGGCTAAGGCCGCGGGCGCCGTGGTCGCGCACAGCGATCTCACCACACTTCTCTATCTGCAAGGGTATTCCGACAGCGAGATTGCGCGCTAACCGAGCCGCAGCGCGATGAAGGCAAGCGTGCCGCGGCGGTTGACGAGCATCACTTCCACCTTCCTGCCCGACTTCACATCCGCGTCGACGCGTTTGGACACATCGTCCGGCGAATGCACCGGCTGGTTCTGCACTTCCACGATCACGTCGCCGGGCCGTAGCGATTTCTCGGCCGCTGGCCCGCCGGGGTCGACGCTCGTGACCACCACGCCTTGAACATCCTTCGCCAGATGAAACCTGGCGCGCGCCGCGCCATCGAGCGATGCCAGCGACAACCCGAGCTTCGCATGCGGCGTGCCTTTCGGCGGCGGAGGCCCGCCTTTCTTCGGCGGTGGCGGCGCACTACCGCCGGAGCCCGGCAAGCGGCCCACCACCACTTGCGTTGTCAACTTTTTGCCGCCCCGCAGGTAATCGATGCTGACCTTCTTGCCGACCGGCGCTTCAGCCACTAGGCGCGGCAGCGCGCGGGAATCCGCCACGGCCTTGCCGTCGAACCGCACAATGACATCGCCCTTGTGCATGCCGGAATGTGCGGCGGGGCCGTTGCCGGTCACGTCCGCCACCAGCGCGCCGCTGGAATTCGAAAGGCCGAGCCCTTCGGCGATATCCGGGTTCACGCCCTGCACGCGCACGCCCAGCCAGCCGCGCCGCACGGTGCCGAATTTGCGCAGCTGGTCGATCACTTCGTGCGCGAGGTTGGAGGGAATCGAAAAGCCGATGCCGACCGAGCCGCCCGACGGCGAGTAGATTGCCGAATTCACGCCCACCACATTGCCGTCCATGTCGAACAGCGGACCGCCGGAATTGCCGCGGTTGATCGGCGCATCCGTCTGGATGAAATCGTCGTAAGGGCCGGCGGAGATATCGCGGTTGCGCGCCGACACAATGCCGGCCGTGACCGTGGAACCCAAGCCGAACGGATCGCCGATCGCGATCACCCAGTCCCCGATGCGCGCTTTGTCGGAATCGCCCCAATGGGTCGGCGGCAGCGGCTTCTTGGGCGCGATCTTCAGCAGGGCGAGATCTGTTTTGTCGTCGCGGCCGACAAGTTTCGCCGGCACACTGGTGCCATCATTTAGCGTCACGGTAATCTGGTCGGCGTCCTCGATCACGTGGTTGTTTGTGACGATGTAGCCGGCGCCATCGATGATGAATCCCGAGCCCAGCGAGGTGACGTGCCGCGGCACGTTCTGCTTGCCCAGGAAATCCTTGAACAGGTCGCTGAACGGCGAATCCGGCGGCAGGTCGACACCAACCTGCGGCCCCGCCTTCAGCGTCTGGCTGGTGGCGATGTTCACCACCGTCGGCAGCAGCTTATTCGCGAGATCGGCAAAGGAATCCGGCGCCGGCCGGGCGGCGGCGTGCTCCGCGGTTATCGCAAGCGGGGCTGACACGAACGCTGCGGCCAGCGCAGCGCGGAGGATTGCGGCGGACACAGAAGGCAAACGCAAACGCATACCGGCCTCGGATTCGGGTGAGCGGATCGCTGCACATATAGCAGGATTCCGCG
>DASXGS010000019.1:0-2599 GCA_036488975.1 Rhizomicrobium sp.
TCCGCGCGTCCCCGCAGAGTGAAATCACCCGCCGAAGTTTCAAACGCGCGTGTGCCGGCAATCTCCAGATGCGAACTCGCGATGGAGGTGCGCCGCAAATGCTCTTCCGCGATGAACCAGCGTGCCGCATTGATGAACCGCGGTTTCCACAGCGCGATGGCCGCTTTGGGCAGATTGGTTTGTGCGAAGACCTCATCGGCAATGGCAATGAGGCGGGATTCGGCGCGATCCGGCAGAAGCCCGTCGTACTCCCGCAGGAACTGTTCGAGTGCGGCATGAACGGCGCTGCCGCGCTCCAGTGCGCCGATTTCTGCATCCAATGGATCGAGCGGCTTCAGCCGCAGCACGTGCTTGGCATAGATCGCATAAGGATCGCGCAGCCACGTTTCGATCTCCGTGACCGACAGCCCGCGCGGACGTGCCTCCACAGGCGGGCGAGGTTGCGGCCGCGGCATCCGCTGCGGCGGACCTTCCGGCTGATCGCGCACGGCGGCGAACTCTGCGTATGGGAGCGCCGGTTGCAGCCCCTCTTCCAGCGACAATCCCTTCGTGAGTTGGCGAAGCCGTTGCACCCAGCGCGAGGCAACGGTTGGCGATCCCTCGGCTTTGAGTGCGCGCGTCAGCGCCACGTTTGGTGCACAGGCAAGCGTGGCGAAATCGTGCGCTGCCAGTCCGATGCGCCGCTCCGGCGATTCCAACCCCAGTTGCGCGCGCATGGGACGGGACAGCCACGGATCGGTCGTTGCGGCGGCCGGCCAGGTGCCCTCGTTCAATCCGCCGAGAATGACGAGATCGAAGCTTTGCAGCCGCGCTTCCAGCGGCCCAAGAATGGCGAGCCGCGGATGCTTGCCGAACGCGGGGCGCACGGCGCGCTCTTCGGCGAAAGCACGAAAGAGCACCGGATACGAGTAGCTTTCGATCTCCGGCAGACCGGGCGCCGCTTCCTCCAGTTCCGCGATCAGCTCGGCAGCAATGCGTCCATCGTCACCGCGCCACAGGCGACGATCACCAGCTTCCAAGTCACTTGTCGCCAGCGCTTCGGCGGCCGTGAGATGCGCTTCCAAAATATCGGTCAGATCGGCCGAATATTTGGCAAGCGCGCGCTCCAATGGATGCAGTATCTCTGCAAGCGGTTTGAACCAGTAGGCGAGTTCGGCAAGGCGTTCGATATCGAGGCCGCGGTCGCGCGCGCGTGCATCCTGCAGTGCCGCCTGAAAGGCGCTTTCGATTCCGGCAAGGCCGGGATCGGGCCGCGGCCCACGCAGGCAAAGGCGCTCAAGCTGGCGCACGCGCCGGCGGAAATCGGGCGGCGCCTGTCCGCCACTCGCCAGCGGGTGCTTCAACAGGGCGAGCAGCGGTACGGGCGCGAATTTCTCGGCGGCCGCTTCGGCCAGCAGGCAGAGAAATACGCCGACGGGTGTGTTTGCAAGCGGGCGGCCGGCGGAGTCGTCGATGTCGATATCCCAGCGCGCCATCTCAGCCGCCACCCGCCGTGCCAGCTTGCGGTCCGGAGTCACCAGCGCGGCCGTGCGGCACGGCGTCTCCAATACTTCGCGTAACATCAGCGCAATGGCGCCGGCTTCTTCTCCCAGATGCGCGGCTTCCACCAGCGACAGGCCGCGAAGACCTTCCGCAACTTCGCCGCTGCCGTGCTCGGCAATGGCGCGCCAAGCATCGGTGGTAGGGGCCGGGCGCAAAATTTCGCGGATGAGCGTCTCGCGTGCAGACAACGGCGGCGGCGAATCGAAGTCCGCAACAGAGCTTCGATCCACGCCGATCCGCTGCAGCAGCTGTTTCAATCCGTATTGCGGATGACCGGCATCGAGAGTGTTCCAGCTTCCGTCGTCTAGGGGCTTGTCGAGACTAGGCAGCACCACGAACCCGTTCGGCAGGTTTGCAATTGCTTTCAGCAGTTCCGCAGTCGCCGGAATGCTGCCGGTCGACCCTGCGGCAACGACCAAACCGTCCGGCGGGTTTGCCTGAAGACGCTGCGCCAGCGATACGAGCGCCAGATTGCGCCGTGCCGCCGGATTCATCTTGCATTCTTTGGCAAGCAGCTCAGGCCACTGTTTGTGCAACAGCGCGAGAAACGCTTTAACATCGGCCCAGTGTTGCGCGAATTGCGCCGGGGCGAGCTTGTCCAAATTTTTCAGACTGGCGCCTTGTGTCTCCACCTCGTCCAGAAACCGCCCCAGCGCGCGCGCAAGTGCCGTGGCCTGCGCAAAGCCGAGGCGTTCGCCGCGGCGCGCGCGATCCCAGCGCTGCACCAGAGCACCCAGCATCAGAGTCCGGCGAACTGGCGATATCGCGGGCGGCAGCGTCAGCGCTTCGGCCCCGACGTCGAACAGAAATTCCTCTTCGTCCACATCGCCGAGCGGGCGCGTGTTCGGCAGCAGCGCCGCGCCGCCGAGAATACGTGCAAACGTCTCGTTCAGCGTCCGTGCCGCGCGCCGGGTCGGCAGGTATAGCGTGAGATTGGTGAGCGCGAGCGGGTCGCTGTCGGCGCCCACCCGCGCAATCAATCCGCGCGCCAGGGTTTCGGCGAAAGGCGCGCTCGCCGGAATCGTGAAGATGTTTGCAGTCATTGGGGCGTTTTACG
>DASXGS010000094.1:0-5025 GCA_036488975.1 Rhizomicrobium sp.
CGGCCCAAGCGCATAGAGGAATCCGCCGATTGCCGGTCCTGCGATCACCGCCGTCTGGAAGGCCGACGAGCTCCAGGCGATGGATTTCGGCAGACGCTCCGTCGGCACAATGAACGGCAGCAGCGATTGCGCTGCGGGCCCAGAAAATCCGCGCGCCGCGCCGAACAGCATCATCACGAGATAAAACAGGAGCGCCTGATGGAGGTGGGACAGTGTCAGCGCCATCAGCAGCGCGCCGGCAATCGCCTCCACGAACAGGCTTGCCGCCAGCACCTTGCGCTGGTCGAATCGGTCCGAAACGTCGCCGGCCGGCAAGGTCAGCAGGAACATCGGCACGAATTGCGCGAGACCCACGAGACCCAGAGCCAGTGGCGTGCGGGCGATCTCGTACACCTGCCAGCCCACCGCCACGGACTGAATCTGCATCGCCGCGGTCGAAAGGAAGCGGCTGCCAAGGAACAGGTTGAAATCCCGCTCGCGATAGACCGCGGTCGGCGCATCACTCATGGAAGCAGCGCGCGCCTGCGCCATTCCTCTCGTGTGATGCTCCAGATTTGCGTGGCGTAGGATTTGCCCGCAATGATCAGCTCATGATCGGGTCCTTGCGTTTCGCCGAGCCTGCGCGCCACCGCCTGTGATGGCGTGTTTCGCGGATCGATCACCGAGATCAGCCGACCCACGCTCTGCGTGAGAAATCCATAGTTCATCGCCGCCTGCGCGGATTCGGTGGCATAGCCTTCGCCCCAGTACGGCCGCCCCAACGTCCACCCCACTTCAAGCCCGGGCCAGCCTTCCGGATTGATCAGTCCCACACGGCCGATCACGGCGCCATCGGATTTTCGCTCCACCACCCAAAGCCCGTAGCCGCGCAGAACCCAGTGGCCCGCAGCACTCGCCATGTTGCGCCAGGCATCGTTGCGCGCGATGGCCTCGCCGCTGAGATAGCGCATCACTTCCGCATCGCCGTAAAATTCGGCAAACGCGTCGAGGTCGCTGTCGCGCCATTCGCGCATCAGCAGGCGCTCCGTCTGAAGCCGCGGAATCATGTCTCCCCCGATCTAGTGCAGATGAACCGTGATGGTATTGGTGCCCGGGACCAATGTGAACTTCGTCGCCTCGAAACCGGGCTCGTGCAAGAACACGCGGGCGTCACGCGAGAAGCCGTATTTCTCGGCAGGCAATCCCAGCAAGGTAAAATCGAATTCGCCATTGCGGTTGAAATCCTGGAACAGCTTCGCGCCGTAGACACCGGGTTTCAGGTTCCGCAGCACGATCACCGTTTCGGGGACAACCGCCGGCGCCACCGCTCCCGCCACCGGTTCCGCCTTGTCGTTGCTCCACGAAGCGCTGTCGTAGATCCCCAGCCGTATGTCGCCGCCCTTCTTCGAAACGCTTTGCACCTTAACCGTCAGGGATGCGCTTTGCTCTGCCGGTGGCGCGGTTGCCGCCAGCTGCAGCGCCATCAGAATGGACCCGAGTACCAGCACACGTACTCCCTACAGGTTTGCGACACTTCGCGACAGAATTCACGCGGGCCTGAAGACAACGCGCTTGCCCCGCAACGGCTCACGCCTATTTTTCTGGTACGCGAACGCCCCCCGTTCGCCAGAGAGAGCCTCCAGCGCGGACCGCCCCTCCCCGCGCGGAGGCTTTTCTCGCTCTAGTACAAAAAGAAGGGCTTGCCCCGGATGCGGTCGATGCGCGCGCGGTACCCTTGCGTATCGTACAGCGCATCCACATCCACGCGTCGCTTTCCTTTGATGCAGGTATCGCCCGGCACGGTCGTGTATTTGCCGTCCTGGATTGCCATCATCAGCCCGTGCTCCCCCTCGTCGAGCAGCTGCACGGCCATGGTGCCGTAGTTCATCGCCACCATACGATCCACCGGATCGGGCGGGCCGGCGCGCATCAGATAGCTGAGCTTCTGGTTGAGGATTCCGATGCCGGTGAGCTTTTCCAGCCGCTCCCCGATGAGTTCGCCGATACCGCCGAGCTTGCGGTGTCCGTACGGGTCTTCCGGCCCGGATTCGACCGTTTCGCCGTGCTCGAGCTGCGAACCTTCCGAAACCGCAACGATGGCATAGTTGGAAGGATTGGCGGCGCGGTCTTTCACCACCAGCTCCGCAAGTCGCTCCATGTCGATCGGCACTTCGGCGATCAGCGTGCGATCAGCGTCGGCCACATAACCTGAGATCAGCGCTGTCTCGCCGGAGTTGCGGCCGAACAACTCCACCACCGCGATGCGCTCGTGGCTTCCCGCGGAGGAGCGCAGCGCTTCCAGCATGGCGGCCGAGCGCGACACCGCCGTGGAGAAGCCCATGCAATAATCGGTGCCGAACACGTCGTTGTCCATGGTCTTCGGCAGTTCCATCATCTTCATGCCGTGCTGATGCAGATGCGCAGCGTAGGAGAGCGTGTCGTCGCCGCCGATGGCGAACATCGCGTCTACCTGGAGCGCCTCGAACACGCGCAACACATGCGGCGTGCAGTCGATCGTTCCTGCCGCGCCAGGCTGGAATTTGCCGCTGAGGAAGGCCGGCAGGTCTGTCGGCTTCACCCGGCCCGGATTGGTACGCGAGGTATGCAGGATCGTGCCGCCCTGGCGGTCGATGGTGCGCACGCACTCGGCATCGAGCGGCATCAGGTTGTCTTCAGTGCCTCCAACATCCTCCGGGTTGTAGTTCAGAGGCCCGGCCCAGCCGCGGCGGAAGCCGATCACGTCCCAGCCCCGCTGTAGCGCCGCGCGCGTCACGGCCTTGATGCAGGGGTTGAGACCCGGAACGTCACCGCCGCCGGTGAGAATGCCAATGCGCATTGGTCACCTCAGCCGAGTTTCGGTTCAAGCTTTTTGCAGGCCTCGATCAGGCCGCGGACGGAGTCGGCGGATTTCACCAACGCCGTGCGCTCTTCCGATGTGAGTTCGAGCTCGACAATTTTCTCGGCGCCATTCTCGCCGATCACCACGGGAACGCCTACGTACAAATTCTCCAGGCCGTATTGCCCATTCACGTACGCGGCGCAGGGCAGTACGCGCTTCTTGTCGCGCAAGTAGGATTGCGCCATCTCGATCGCCGCTGTGGCGGGCGCGTAGAAAGCGGAGCCGGTCTTGAGCAGGCCGACAATTTCCGCGCCGCCGTCTCGCGTGCGCTGCACCAGCTTGTCGAGCCGGTCTTGCCCAATCCAGCCCATCTTCACCAGCTCCGGCAGCGGAATGTCGGCGACCGTGGAGAAGCGCGGCATCGGCACCATGGTGTCGCCGTGGCCGCCCAGCACGAACGCGCTCACATCCTCCACGCTGACGTTCAGTTCCTCTGCGAGGAAGTGGCGGAAACGCGCCGAATCCAGCACGCCCGCCATGCCGACGATCTTCTCGTGCGGCACACCGGAGAACTGGCGGAGAGCCCACACCATCGCATCCAGCGGATTGGTGATGCAGATAACGAAGGCACTCGGCGCGTGTTGCTTGATGCCGTCACCGACTGCCGCCATCACCTTCAGATTGATGCCAAGCAGATCGTCGCGGCTCATGCCCGGTTTGCGCGGTACGCCCGCGGTGACAATCACCACGTCGGCGCCGGCGATATCGGCGTACGAATTGGTGCCCTTCAGCCGCGCGTCGAAACCTTCGATCGGGCCGGCCTGCGCGATATCCAGCGATTTGCCCTGCGGCAGCCCTTCGACAATGTCGAACAGAACGACGTCGCCAAGCTCCTTAAGCGCGACGAGATGGGCCAGCGTGCCGCCGATCTGGCCGCCGCCGATCAGCGCGATTTTCCTGCGCGGCATGAGCAAATCCTTCCTGAAGCCGCGCGGTTCCTACCGCGCCCGCCTACCCCTCGCAAGCTCCAGCAAGCCGCCGTGAGGCGGCCTTCAAATTGCCGCCAACGAAGGTGAAGTGTCTGGCATGGAGCGGCCATGAAACTCGGACTTTTGCTTCTCATCGGAGTGTTGGCCGTGGCGCGCCCATCCGAAAAGTATTTTGTCCACCAGCGCGTTCAAACCTCGGATGGATCACTAGAGATATTGGAAGATGCGCGTCTTACACCTGAGATTGAGCCGAAACTGTGGGATGGCTGCTCTCAGCCGATCATGGTGTTCGACGATAGTGATCCGGCTATCAGTGTGTTCGTCGGTCGTCCCGTGTTGCCCGCCAGACTTCGTCAGCGGGACCCACGCGGCAAAGTCCTTGAAGACATTCTCCTTGAGCCGCAAGCGACGGTTGCGCGGATAAAGCCGCACCGTCTCGGTTCAGCAAACGCTCCGGTCATTGTGATTGAGACGAGCGATGCCGCTTGCTTCGGCAGCTACAGCGGCTGGACCGAATGGTTGTTCAGACTCGACGGCAACCACGTTGTTCCGGTAGTGGCAACGGCCGCCAACGGTGCGCGCAAGCAGGTTTCCCTGTTCCGTTCTCTGAAGTCAGATTGGAAATTCATTCAAAGAACGCCTCAGTCAATTGAAATCGAGCAGGTGTTCTGCCGCCCGGATCTGGCGCATGCCACGCGGGACAAGATGCCATTTCTGATGCGCTACATCACGTACCGGTTCGACGGTCACCACTGGCGCGAGTTCGAGCGGACGGAACCCGGTCTGTGGGAGAACGATGAGCAATTTCCGCCGGAAGCCAAATTTCCGCGGGACGGGTGATCGGATGTCCCTGCGATCGGCTCTCGAACGAACTCAGGTTCCGGCAGGCTCGGTTGTGGCGCCTTCTTCCACGCCGCGCTCAGCGCGTTCAGCAATGCGTGCACTCTTGCCGCGCCGGCCGCGCAGGTAATAGAGCTTCGCGCGACGCACCCGGCCCTTGCGCACCACCTGCACCGAATCGACCAGCGGGGAGTACACGGGAAATACGCGTTCCACGCCCTCGCCGTACGAAATCTTCCGCACGGTGAAGCTCTCGTTCACGCCCTCGCCCTGGCGGCCGATGCACACGCCCTCGAATGCCTGCAAGCGCTCGCGCGTTTTCATCTGTTTGGCTTTTTCGTCGTAGGTCTGCTCGACCACCTTGACGTTGACCTTGAG
>DASXGS010000131.1:0-2085 GCA_036488975.1 Rhizomicrobium sp.
CTGATCCGGCGCAAGGAGCGGGGCGAAGCGCCCGTGGAGGCCGAGCCGGCGCCGCCGGCAAGCAATGTCATCAGCCTGATGGATGCGCTGCAGAAGAGCCTAAAAAAGAGCGGCAGCAAGCCTGCTTCACACCGGACCGCCACACCTGCCAAACGCAAACGCGCGCGGTCGTAGTCAAACCTTTGTCACCGTCGAACCGAGCCGTTTGCGCGCGGTTTCGATGTTCGTTGCAGTTGCGGCGATTTCCTTCCAGGGATCCGCGCCGCGCAACAGCTTTGCCGCGTTCGGGATTGTGAACTGGTTGGGATCGAGGCCGGCGCGCAGTTTGCTCCACGGCAGCGGCATCGAAATCGTCGCGCCGGCGCGGGCGCGCGGCGACCACGGCGCAACCGCCGTTGCGGTGCGGGCGTTGCGGAGGAAATCGAGAAAGATTTTGCCGCCGCGCACCTTCTTCGACATGTTGGTCGTGTAGCGCTCCGGCTCGTCGGCTTCCATCGCCAGGCACACGTCGCGCGCGAACGCCTTCGCCTCCCCCCACGTCACCGGTTTGCGCGGACTGCCCTTGATCGCGATCACCACATGAATGCCCTTGCCGCCGGTGGTCTTCACGAACGGCGTGAAGCCGAGATGCTGCAGGCGCGCGCGCATGTCCTTCGCCGCAGCGATCACGGTGTCGAACGTCACATCAGGCGCGGGATCGAGGTCGAAGATCAGGCGCTCCGGCACCTCCGGTTCGCCGCGTTTCGAGCCCCAGGGATGCAGCTCCAGCACTGCCACTTGCCCGAGCGCCACCAACGCCGCGGCCGAGTCGATAGAGAGATACGGCTTCTTCTCGCCCGCAACCACAACCGGCTTCACGAATTTCTCAAGCCCGAGCAGCACGTGGCGTTGAAAGAATTGCTCTCCGCCGAGTCCATCCGGAGCGCGCACAATGGACAGCGGCCGCCCCGCGATGTGCGGCAGAATGCGAGCCGCCGCCATTTCGTAGTAGCGGCATAGATTGGCCTTTGTGACCGCAGGCGCATCCTCCGTTTCCGGCCACAACACCTTGGCCGGATTGCTGATCGCAACGCCGGCAATCGTCACTCCCTTGCTGCCGGACGCAATCACGGTTGAGTGGCGCGGTGCGCTCTTGGCCTTCGTTGTGCTTGCCACGCGAGGCTTCTCCGCCGCCGCTGGTTGTGGTTCGAACATTACTGCTTCGGCCGGCTTGTCCTCGCGCAGACCTTTGTAGCTTGCCTGCCGAAGAATTCCGGCCGACGTGATGGTGCCGAACTCCACTTCCGCAACGAGTTTCGGCTGCACCCAGTGGAGGTCCCGGTCGCGCGGAACGTCCTTGGTGTTCGCAAACGCCGGGCGGGGAATTTCCAGCGGCTTCAGCTTGCGCAACAGCTCGCCGGCTGACTTTACATTGTAGCCCGTCCCGATGCGGCCCATGTAGAGGAACTTGCCATCGCGATACGCGCCGGCTAGCAGCGAGCGCAGATTGTTGGAATCGCCCCGCCATCCACCGATCACCACCTCCTGTCCGCCGCGGCATTTGGCCTTCGTCCAGTCATTGGCGCGGCCCGATTTGTACGGTGCGTCCGAACGCTTGGAGATGATGCCTTCCAATCCCGTGCGGCAGGCCGCCTCCAGCATTTCCTTGCCGGAGGATTCGTAATGCTCGACGTAACGGATGCGCTGCGAGTGCGGCAGGTGCTCGTCCAGCAGCGCCTGAAGCTGCGCCTTGCGCTCGGTGAGTGGCAGCCCGCGCAAATCTCGCCCACTCAGAAACAGGAGATCGAAAACGAAATCGACCAGCCCGCCGGTTTTTTCACTCGACAGTGCCGCCTGCAGATCGCCGAACACCGAAATGCCGCCCTTGTCCAGCGCCACCACTTCGCCATCGATCATGCAATCCGGCAGCGCACGCCCTTCGGCGACAATCTCAGGAAAGCGGTGCGACCAGTCGAGCCCTTTGCGAGTCAGCAAGGTGGCGCACTTTTTCTCCACGCGCAGCTGCATGCGATAGCCATCGAACTTGATTTCGTGAACCCACAGTTTGCCACCGGCCGGCACGTCCACAATTCGCGCCAGTTCCGG
>DASXGS010000132.1:0-3119 GCA_036488975.1 Rhizomicrobium sp.
TATCGTTTCGACCGCGACACGACGCTCGCCATTCTCGCGGGCTTCGCCTTCAACCGGCGGGTGATGATCCAAGGGTATCACGGCACCGGCAAATCCACGCATATCGAGCAGGTGGCGAGCCGGCTGAACTGGCCGTGCGTCCGCATCAATCTCGACAGCCACATCAGCCGCATCGATCTGATCGGCAAGGACGCCATCGTGCTGCGCGACGGCCAGCAGGTGACCGAATTTCGGGAAGGCCTGTTACCCTGGGCCCTGCAGCACCCCGTGGCGCTTGCGTTCGACGAATACGATGCTGGCCGCCCCGACGTGATGTTCGTGATCCAGCGCGTGCTCGAGGCGCAGGGGAAACTGACCCTGCTGGACCAGAACCGCGTGATTCGCGCCCATCCCGCGTTTCGGCTGTTCTCGACCACCAATACCATCGGACTGGGCGACACCACGGGCCTCTATCATGGCACCCAGCAGATCAATCAGGGGCAGATGGACCGCTGGAATATCGTCACCACGCTCAATTACCTGCCGCACGACAACGAGGTGAACATCATCCTCGCCAAGGTGCCCTCCTACGCCGCGACGGCTGAGAAGAAGAAGCAGATTTCGGCCATGGTGCGGGTAGCCGACATGACCCGAAACGCCTTTATCAACGGCGACCTGTCGACTGTCATGAGCCCCCGCACAGTGATGACCTGGGCGGAAAACGCCGAGATTTTCGGCGATATCGGATTTGCGTTTCGGCTCACCTTTCTTAACAAATGTGATGAACTTGAGCGCGCGAGTGTGGCAGAATTCTACCAGCGCGCCTTTGGAGAAGAGTTGCCGGAAAGCGCAGCGAAGGTGCTGGTCGCATAAAATGTAGCGTGCGGTGTGGGGGATGCTGTGGTATTCGCGAGTCGGGCTCTAGTTGGTGCTCTCGTTCTTTGTGCAGCGTACGCGCAGCCCGCGGCGGCAGACACATACACGGCTACCTGCATCGCGCTGAACACGGAGCATCTCGAAGCGGGGTACCTCGTGTCCGGCGAATTCCCGGTTTATGACCCCCAGGTGCGCGATCTCGCGACAAAGGACTGGTCGGCGTATGCGACGTCGCGCGGGTTCGAGTCGATGGGCTGCGACCAACACACCTACAAGGAAGAGGTCGCAGCGTTGCCGGCAGACAGCAAGATCGTCAGCACCGGGTGGAAACCGCCGCACGATACGTTGCTCGCGGGACTCAACGCGATCAAATCCGGCAAGCGCAATTTCCGCAACGGATCGGAATGCGTGCATTCTGCCACCGAAGCCATCACCAACAACTGCGAATTCCCCGTCTCCGTTGCATACTGCTTCCGCGATACGATGTCGGGCAGCGGCGACAGCTTCGACAAAACGTGCACGTCACAGAAGTTCGGCATGCTGGCGGCGCTCGCCGCGGGGGCAAGCCAGAAGCTCGGCACCTATCACTACATGTATTATTTCGCGTGTGAGGCGCCGGCGCAGCCGACCGCGCTGACCTATGAGAACGATGGGGTGAGCGGGGTTTGCAGCGCACCCTGACGCTCGTGTAAGCCTGAACGCGATGAAGCCTGAAAATCCGTCGGAGCCGTTTAAACGCGCCGTTGGCACAGCGGTGCGTGCGCTGGCCGGCGAGCCGGAGCTAGAGGTCAATTTCTCCGCCGAACCGCCGGCATTGAAAGGCAAGAAGGCGCGGCTTCCCCTGCCCTCGCGCAATCTGCCGCCGAGCGAGATCGCCATCGTGCGCGGCGCCGGCGATGCCTACGCACTGAAGCTGGCCTACCACGAGGACAAAATCCATCAGCAATTCCGCCCGCATTCGGCGGATGGCGCAGCCATTTTCGAAGCGGCCGAACAGGCGCGCGTCGAAGCGATCGGCTCGCTTGCGATGAAGGGCGTGGCGGACAATCTCGCTGCCAATCTGGACTCGCGGTGCAGCGCGCGCGGATTTGCGAACCTCAAGGACCGTTCCGATGCGCCGCTGGCCGATGCCGTGGGGCTCATGGTGCGCGAGCGGTTGACGGGCGAAGCGCCGCCCGAATGCGCGCGGCACGTGGTCGATCTGTGGCGGCCATGGATCGAAGAGCGCGCCGGTAACGATCTCGGTAAGCTCGAAACCGCGATGCGTGACCAGAAGGCCTTCGCGAAACTCACTCGCACCATCCTACGCGATCTGCAGATGGTCGATGATGCGGCGGACTCCGAAGCGGAGGGCGATGAGCAGGAACAGGGAGAACCGGAGGGTCAGGAAGGCAGCGAAGGCGCCGAAGCCAATCCCGAATCGGAGATGAGCGAAACGGAGCTGAGCGACTCCGAAAGCGAAGAAGGCGAGGACATGGCGGCGGAAGTGGAGATGGAAACCGCCGACCCCACCGACGCACAGGACTCCGACGAAGGCATGCGGCCACACCGGCCCGAGCGGCCGTTCGCCGATCAGGACGATTGGGGCTACCGCATCCACACCACGAAGTTCGACGAGATCGTGCATGCAACCGATCTCTGCGATGCCGACGAGCTGACGCGCCTGCGCAACTTCCTCGATCAGCAATTGCAGGCGATGCAGGGGCTGGTGGCGCGGCTGGCCAACCGTTTGCAGCGGCTGCTCATGGCACAGCAGAACCGGACCTGGGAATTCGACCTTGAGGAGGGGCTGCTCGACACAGCGCGGCTGCCGCGCATCATCATCGACCCCATGTATCCGCTCTCATTCAAGCGCGAGAAGGACATGAACTTCCGCGACACGGTGGTGACGCTGCTGCTCGACAATTCCGGCTCGATGCGCGGCCGGCCCATCATGGTGGCGGCGATGTGCGCCGATATTCTCGCTCGTACGCTCGAGCGATGCGCGGTGAAAACGGAAGTTCTCGGCTTCACTACACGGGCGTGGAAAGGGGGGCAGAGCCGCGAGCACTGGATTGCCGAAGGTAAGCCGCCGCACCCGGGCCGGCTGAACGATCTGCGCCATATCGTTTACAAGGCCGCGGACGAGCCGTGGCGACGCGCGCGCAAGAATCTCGGACTGATGATGCGCGAAGGGTTGCTCAAGGAGAACATCGACGGCGAGGCACTGATGTGGGCGCATAACCGGCTGATGGCCCGCCCCGAGCAGCGCCAGATCCTGATGG
>DASXGS010000149.1:0-5829 GCA_036488975.1 Rhizomicrobium sp.
GCGGAACTCTCGGCTGCCATGGCCCGGCGGCACACGGCGTAGCCGCGTCGCGTCAGACGCAGGAGACCAGCAGGGCGAGCAGCACGACAACCGCGCCGAGCTTCAGGAAGAAGAAGCCGATCCGGAAGAACACGGCCAGCAGAATGAACGGAATCAGGAAAACCGAGAACAGCGCCACGCTGGCCACAGCGAACGCGCCGGAAATCAGTGCACCCATCAGAATGAACGGCAGCATCAGCAGGTGCCACATGGCCGAACCTCCATCCGCGCTGAACAGGTAAGCCAGGCGCGCAGACATTCAAGAGCGCGCGCCGGTGTCCTAGTGCAGTGTTCCGCGACCTCGAGCGATCGTGGCGAGCAGCCTGTGCGCCACTGCAGCGGGATCCATGACCGGGTTCATCGCGACCGGTGCTGTATCCATCGGTTTGAAATCGACCGAGTCGACCGCGAAACTCGCATCCAGCGGGTCGCCGAAAACGGCATCCACCACGATACTCCCGGTCGCATAGGTGGCATCATCACCGGAACATTGCTGGTTCGCGGTCGAGTTGAGAAACAGTTGGTGCGATGAACCGTTGGTTCTCGCAATCAGCGTTGTCCATGCACCCTGTTTCACCCCAACGTTTTCCTTATAGCAGAGCACGCTGAGCGTGCAGTTGCCGCCCTGGAACGGCATTTTGCATTCGTTGCTGATATAGTCGAAGTTGGTGTAGCGATCGATTTCCACATAGCTGAAATCCTGCGCGGCGCCGTAAGTGAACCGATAACCGGAAATCAGGCCCATCTCGGGATCGACGGCCGCCTTGATCCAGAGGCTTCCGCCGGCGGCGACGTTCTTGGTGGGCTCCGTCTGCCGCATACGCGCTGACACCTGGAAAAATGAGCTGCAGTTCGCCAGTGCGATCATCGCCCGGCCGGGCTGGCGCTCTGGCGTGTACCAGCCTTGGGCTTTGTTGATTCGCCAGGTTCCGGCGAGCGTCGTCCAATCCAGCGCGTCCCAGTCGGTGCCGAATTGCCAGAGCCGTTCTGCACCCGCCGGCTTCACCAGGTAGAGATAGGCGCCAAGCAGATCGATGCGTGGTTTGGGCGGATGAATGGTGGCGCCAACTTCGTTGGCGACGATCATCTTGCCCGAGCAGGTCAGCGCCTGCAGCATGTCGTCGATGCTGGCATCGAGGCTCGCGTCGCGCAGCAGGGCAAACGCGCCGGCGACGTGCGGCGCGGCCATGGAGGTTCCGGTCTTGGCGGCATACTTGTTGCCCGGAACCGCGGCATGGATGTCCGTTCCGGGTGCCAGCAGCTTCACCTGAGTGGAATGATCCGAGGTGCTATTCAGGAAATCGGTCTTGGTGGTGTTCCCAACTGCGATCGCGCTCGAGATGCAGGCGGGAAAAGCAATGCTGAAGGTGAAGCTGTCGTTTCCCGACGCCACGGTGGTTGCAATTCCGGCGGCGCGAAGATTGTCGATCGCTGTTTTGCCGGCGGGCGATGTGTCATCGCACGGGCCCGTATAGTTGCCGCCGGCGAGGCTCATATTCGCAGCATCGATGGCGTATGTTTGGCGCAGCGCGTAAACCCGTTCCAATCCTTTGATCCAGTCCGACGCGAAGAATGTCGCATGGTTCTTCGAGGTGTCCAGCGTTGCCGCCTGAATGGCGATGATGTTGGCCGACCGGGCTACGCCATAGAGAGTCACTCCGCCCTTTAGACCTTTGTTGACGCTGCCGGCCGCAATCGAGGCGACATGGGTGCCGTGATCGCAGTCTTTGAACGTCAGGGGGCAGTACACACCAGATCCGGCAGCGGTCGACTCGGTCACCCCGCCGGGGCAAGCCGATTGCAGGTGATGCCGCGGCGAATTGGTCGAGTAGCAGCCCTCCGCCACAACCTTGCCTTTGAGCATCGCGTGCGCTTTGTCGACGCCGCTGTCGATGATCGCGACGGTTTCTCCGCGGCCGTCGACGCTTTCGCTCCACAAATCGGTGGCGTGCACGATTTGCGTGCTGTCGGCGAGCTGCGCCTGTACCGGCACATCTTCTTGCACGCTCACCACCGCCGGGTCGGTCAACAGCCGCTGAATTTGCGACGCATCCGCCCACACGGAAATATACGGAATGAAGTGGTAGCGGGTGACGCCATCGGCCAGGATCGTCCCGAACACGCGTCCAAGCACCGTATTCTGCAATCGCTGGAGCGATTGCCGCTGCCTTTGCAGTTGTCGCGGCGCCAGCGTGTGCTCCATGCGCATGACGGTGCGTAGCCCGACGATGACGCGGATTTCGCCCTGGCTTTGCGCGCGCCGCATGAGTTCCGCCGCGGCACCCCCGACGCCAAACGCCTGCGCATCCTCGGTGTAGACCGTGATGCCGTCACGTGCCGCGGGCCGCGGGCCTGCCGCCGCTCCAGCATTCGCGCAGTAAACCCCAAGGAAAAGCGCACAAGCCGCAATGCGGCCAAAAGCAGAAAAGAGCGCCATGTGATCCCCCCGACGCGACGATTACAAAACTGTCAGCCCGAAACCATTTGGCGTCAAGTGAGACCGGAGCACGGCATGGGCGACCCCCGTGGCCGCAGCCCTTTCGGTCGAGATCAGCTGTGGAAGCTGCCCGCGGCGATGTCACTCGCGCTGGAGCGCGAATCGCATCATCCTGCCCGCGGCTGGTGTCTGTTCGTCCGGGGGTCTTGTGGAATCTGGGGTTTGCCATTTCGGATATGCGGGCGGGATCGATTCCGCGGGCGTGACGCGGATCGCAGCTGCCCTGAACAGCGCGGCGAACGCCGGCGCGGACGAGGTGCATTTCTGCTTTAGCTCAATGGGCGGTTACGTCGCCGACGGGATCTATTTGTACAACCACATCCGCGCACTGCCGCTGCGGCTGGTGGCCTACAATGTGGGCAGCGTGTCTTCCATCGCGGTTGCGGTTTTTCTGGCCGCGGACAAACGCTATTGCTCGGCGCACGCGATGTTCATGATCCATCCGACCGTCATGCCGTCGTCGGAAGGCATGGGCGCCGAGCGCCTGCAAAGCGCGCTAGATGCCGCGCTGGCGGATGACACGCGCACCGAAAGCATCCTGCGCGAGCGTGCCCGCATCCCCGACCGGCTGCTCACCGATCGCCGCGCGAAGGATGTTCATATCGGTCCCGAACAGGCCGCGGAGTATGGGATCGTGCATGGGGTGCGGGAATTTGCGCTCCCACGGGGTCAGCAGATCGTTCAGGTTTGATCGTCCACTGCGGCGCGCGTTCTTCCTCATGTTGGCAGAACGCACGAACAACTTCGCGGATGCGAAACGTAACGAATGATATGAAAAAATATTGCCCCGAGGCCACACGGTGGGCGGAACGCGCCCATTGAGCCACCCGTTGTTTCTTCGCCAAACAAGGGAGAAACGAATGGCACAGCAAAACCAGGGTGGCCAGCAAGGCCAACAGTCCGGCCAGCAAGGCCAGCAGGGCCAGGGCGGCCAGCAGGGCCAGGGCGGCCAGCAGGGCCAAGGCGGCCAGCAGGGTCAGCAGGGCGGCCAGCAGGGTCAGCAGGGCGGCAAACAGAGCGACCAGCAGGGTGGCAAACAGGGTGGCCAGAGCGGACAGCAGTCCGGCCAGGGCGGCAGCTCCGGTTCATCGGGCGGCGGCACGCAGCGCTAACATCGATCCACGACTGAAAAAGGGCGGCGCGAGCCGCCCTTTTTTTTGGACCGCCGTCTGAAATGAGCGCGGCCGCGTGCGCTCAAATCACGTCAAGACGTTTTCCCACTCTGCGGAAGGTATCGAGGGCAAAAGCGATCTGATCGTCGGTCAATGCGGCGCAGGCCTGGATGCGCAGCCGCGCGGTACCCTCCGGCACGACCGGATAGCCGAAGCCGGTGATGAAGATGCCTTCCTCCAGCAGCGCCTGACTCATTTTGATGGCAAACGCAGTATCGCCGACAATGATCGGCACGATGGCGCTGTCGCCCTCCAGCGGCTTGAAGCCGAGCTTTCTTAGTCCGTTGCGCAAGTTGTGCGTGATCTCGTGCAGTCGCTGCACGCGTTGCGGCTCGCGCGCGAGAATTTCGATCGCCTTGCCGGCGCTGGCCGCAATCGTGGCGGGCAGCGCATTGGAGAACAGTTGCGGCCGGGAAACCTGGCTCAAGAACTCGATCAGCGTTTTCGAGCCGGCGACATACCCGCCGGCCGCACCGCCGAGCGCCTTGCCCAGCGTACCGGTGACGATGTCGATCTGCCCTTCCACGCCGAAATGCTCGGCCGTGCCTCGGCCGTGCTTTCCCATCACGCCGGTGCCATGGGAGTCGTCCAGAATGATGGACGCGTTGTGCTTGCGCGCCAGCGCCACGATTTCCGGCAGCGGCGCCAGATCGCCTTCCATGCTGAACACGCCGTCGGTGACGATGAAGATGCGCCGCGCACCCGCCACCGCCTCCAGCTTCTCGGCGAGATCGGCCATGTTGGCGTGCTTGTAGACCAGCCGCCGGGCTTTCGACCCGCGGCAGCCGTCGATCAGCGAAGCGTGGTTCAGTTCGTCGGCAACCAGCGCATCCTGCTCGCCCGCCACCGCCGGAATCAAACCCGTGTTCGCCGCCCAGCACGACACATATGTCAGCGCAGCTTCCGTGTGCGACAGCCGCGCCAGCGCGCGCTCGATCTCTGCGTGAATGGAAAACGTGCCGCAGATGAAGCGCACGCTCGCAGTGCCGGCGCCGTATTCGTCCAGCGCTTTCTTCCCGGCCGCAACGACTTCCGGATGATCCGCAAGCCCCAAATAATTGTTCGACGACAGCACCAGAACGGCTCCGGATTTCTCCGCCATCGTCACCTGCGTGTCCATCGGCCCGGTGATGTGGCGGAAGCTCTTCAGCGTGCCCGCCTTGCGCATGGCGGAAAGATCGCCGTCGAGGCTTTCGTCGAGGCCCGCGCTCACAGCTCGCTCCAGTCGAGAATGACCTTGCCGGAATTGCCGGAGCGCATCACGTCGAAGCCCTTCTGAAAATCCTTGTAGGAGAAGCGGTGCGTGATCAGCTTGCCGATATCCATGCCGCTGCGGATCATCTGGGTGAGCTTGTACCAAGTCTCGCCGAACATGCGGCCGTAGATGCCGCGGATGTTGAGGCCCTTGAACACCACCGCGTCCCAGTCGATGCCCGGCTGTCCGCTTTGAATACCCAGCATGGCGATCTTGCCGCCATGCGCCATGGTGTCGATCATCTGGCGGAGGCCTGCAGGATTGCCGGACATTTCAAGCCCGACGTCGAATCCTTCGTGCATTTCGAGGCGCTGCATGACCTCGCGCAAATCCTGCGTCTGCACGTTGACCGTCGCGGTCGCGCCCATTTTGTCGGCAAGGCCGAGGCGATAATCGTTCACGTCGGTGATCACCACGAAGCGCGCGCCGACCTTGAATGCCATCGCGACGGCCGCGACACCGATGGGGCCTGCGCCGGTGATCAGCACGTCTTCGCCGACGAGATCGTAGGACAGCGCAGTGTGCGCCGCGTTCCCCAGCGGATCGAAAATGGCATAGATCTCCAGCGGCACGTTGGGGTCGCAGTGCCAGATGTTGAGCGCCGGCACCGCCACATATTCGGCAAACGCACCGTCGCGGTTCACGCCGACGCCGAGCGTGTTGGCGCAGAGGTGGCGGCGACCGGCGAGGCAGTTGCGGCAATGGCCGCACACGATGTGGCCCTCGGCGCTGACCAGATCGCCGACGCTGCAGCCATGCACATTCGAACCCACCGCCTCGATGCGCCCGACGAATTCATGGCCGATCACCGTGCCGGGCCGAATCGTTTTCTGCGCCCAGTCATCCCAATTGTAGATGTGCACATC
>DASXGS010000184.1:0-5469 GCA_036488975.1 Rhizomicrobium sp.
CGCCTCCGGGTCCCCCATGGCCGCCAGAAGTTGTTGTGCCATACAAAATCCCGTCGGCACCTCTCAGCAGACCTGCGACCGGTTCCCTCCCATCAGGGCAGCCGCTCCGGCCGCAAAACGAATGCAACGTCTTCAGGACCCGCGCTGCGAGTGTCGCATCGAAAGCACTGTTACATGTAGCCGCACTCAGCACCGCAACAAAAGTCAGTTCACGATAAACTCTCATTCATCGCCCTCACGGGCAACATGGACGAGCTGCCGTCCCGCAAGATTGCGCGGCAACTTCACGCAATGACTTCGTAACAGGGTGCAGCCGGATTGGTCCGGACGCCGGACGGTCAAAGAAACAGGGTGCACGGATTCGCGCGCATTCTCCCGCAGCTCCTCGCAGCTGTGGCCTTCGGTGAAGATGCTCTCGCCCGGGGCTTCGGCTACGAAACCACCGTCGGATTCCTGTGTCACTTCAAAAACGATTTCGTTCATCGTCACAATCCACCCCTACAGGGGGATTTGGATAGCATATCGGCCCCTGTCTATCTGCCCTTTTTCTCGCGCCCGCCGCCTTATTCCCTTCCCCTAGGTTTTAGCGCACGTGGAGCTCTGTTATCTTTCAGCCGGGTGGCGCGAGGGGGATTTGCAGGAGGCGCCATGCGTTCGTTCTTGCGTTACCCGCCGGACTTGCGCCGGATGGTATTGTTTGCGCCTGCCGGTGCGGCTTCCGCATGCATGTTGGCGCCGGGGAAGGCGGCTGCCGCGCAACGGGCCCAGATCCTTCATCCCTTCTGCGCCAAGGCCTCGTGCGCCGACGGCAGTTCGCCGCAATACGGCCTCATCGCGGACGACAATGGCGTGCTCTACGGGACGGCCCCGTCTGGCGGATCGGGCAATTCCGGCGTGGTGTACGCGCTGACGCCGAACGGGACCGGCTACACCTACGGCGTGCTTTACCGATTCTGCTCGGCCGGCGCCGTACCTTGCGTCGCGCGGCCTGAAACGGATCCAGCATTTTGCCAGACCCGGGCTCTCCGATCCCGAGCTTAAGACCTACATCCGGCAATCGCACGCCATCGTCGCGCGCGGGCTCTCGAAGAAACTTCGCCGCGAGCTGGGGCTCGAGGCCTTGTAGTCGCGGACACGGGTACCCGGCTTCGCTTATACTTCGCGGACAGGACATCGTTCGGGAACGAGGTGGCCGCGGCACTCGTTTGCGCAAATGTCGGGGGGCATTCTGAGGTTGCCCAATGAAATCCCCGCTTTCACGCGTGTTGTTCCTTTCGCTGGCGCTGGCCGGCACGCCTGTGCTCGCGCCAACAATGGCCCAGGCCGCGCCGGCCAATACGGCCATGAAACACGGGCTGGTCGATATCAACTCTGCTTCGCAGACGGATCTCGAGCAGCTTCCCGGCATCGGCCCGGTGATGGCGAAGAAGATCATCGACGGCCGGCCCTACAGGAGCAAAGACGAGCTGGTGCGCCGGAAGATCGTTCCGGTGTCCGCCTATGGGCCGATCAAGCACCACGTGATCGCGCACCACACGGCCTGAGGCGCGCGGACTCCGGCTCCCGCGGTTTGATCGCGGCTCTGCGTGCCAAGAGCGGGCAAAGCTGCCGCGGAGCGAACTCGCGCGCGTCGCCGCTTGCCAGCATGGAATGCGCGGCACAACATTGGCGGCGTGTTGCAAGCGGCCGCTAGGCTCCCGTGCCGGTCAGCTCCCCCACGCTGATCGCGCAGACTCCTGGTTGCGGTTCGCCAAACTGTCAATTCTAAGCTGCGCTGCCGCGTCGGACATGTAAGGCCCAAGCGGCGATTTCGCCGTTGCCGTCGCGAACGGTTTCCGGCGGCGCAACTTCCAGCCCCGCCTCGACAAGGCACCCGCCAATCACGTCCATCTCGGCGGCGTCCAGCGCGGCCGCTTGCTGCGCCTCCTGGCGCAGGCGCCACGACGTGATTTCCTCCTGCGCAAATTCGAGGCGGCGCAAAGCGTCCGCCGGATCGTACCGCGCCGGGCTGACAGCTATCTCGCTCAAGAATCTTACCACGGGAGCCAAATTCGGATCGGACGGCGGCTCGCCTAGCCTGTGCCGCAAAACCGCCACCTCATTGCGCAACTTAGTCTCGGCTTGCTGCAGGGCCCCCGGCGATCCTCCCAGCAGATGGGAGGTGAAAAACTGTTTTGCCACGGCGAAACATTGCGTAGGGCCGATAACATCGCGATGGAGCGCGAGGCGCGTGGCACAGGTGCGCGTGACCACGCTTTCGTTATGATGCATGACGAACAGGCCGCGCCCGTTCGCGCGCAACACCCGCGCCGCTTCGCGGAAGGCCGCCGGGCGGCCACCATATTCGATCCCGAATTGCGAGAACACTCCGTCGTAGCTGCCATCCTCGAACGGCAGCGCGCCGACATCGATTTCGCCCATGAGGCGCACACCGCTCTTGCACATGCGCTGTGTGAGTACCTCGGGTAGAGATGCGGCATCGACCGCGTCGATTTCGAAGGCACGCTTCAGTTTGCGGGCCGTGCGGGCGGCCAGCTCCGCCGCTTCGCCGGAACCGGTGGCGAGGTCGAGCAGCCGCGCGCCATCCTCAAAGCCGGACAGATAGTTCCGCCAGATCGCAGCGAGGTTCAAGGTGCTCCACAGGCAGTCGTCGTGCTCGCCGCGCTGCCAATAGCGCGTCCAGATCCACGCCGGATCCTGCCCCCGACTCATCCGCGCCCCCGAAGCGCCAAGCTCCCCTGAGATCAGGCTAGCATGGAATTCGCTCTATTTCACCGCGCTTGCGATGAGACATTGGTTCTTCGGACCGGCCGCTTCGGCGGGGTCGGCTAGCCGACAGGGACCGGCGCGCGCGGGAGAAAACCCGCCCGCAATGGCATGCTGCCCCACCATAGCATTATCAGCCGGAACAGCCGGACGATCCCCGCGTTTTGGCTCATGCAGCTCGACATGCGAGCACACATGGCACGTGTGATCTTCCTGTTGCTCGCGATAAGTGTCGCGGCAGGAGCGGACCCCGATTTTGCAACCTACGCGAACCAGCACTACGGCTATTCGATCCGCTACCCCGCTTCGTTGCTGAAACCGGTTAAGAACACCGATGACGGCGCCGGACAGGCATTTGCAGCTATTTCCGGGGATGCCGCGTTTCGCGTGGCTGCACGGCCGTTGGCCGGGCGCTCCCCGAAGGAACTGGCGGACGAGGCGCAACAGATTTGCCCCGGCGAGCGGCCATATTATCGCGTGGCGAAGCAAGGACTGGCAGCGGTTTCCTGCCAGACAGGCGATCACATCGTGTATCAGAAGTCGCTGCTGCGGAATGGCCTGGAGATCAGGGTGCGCGGTGAATATCCTGCGCGCGAGCGGGCCACGTGGGACCCCGTCGTGACTTCCATCGCCCGCTCAATGTCGGTTCGCAATTCGCCGTAGGTTCGGTTCCTGCTAACCCGCGTCAGCGTGACCGGCGGCTTGGACTGGCACGTCACTTGTGTTCGCGTACCGCAAGGCGAGCAAGGGCGCGGCGCTCTTCCATGCTGAGCTTCTCAGCCAAGGCTCTGCACTCCGGTTTGGGCACCCCGTCTTGTGCGCGATTTTGCCTGTCGAACACGTGACTCACCTCCTCAATCTTCTTCTCCACGAAACCTGTTCCTTCGTGCAGGACCTCCCGACCGGCATAGGCAACCGTTGCGCCTGCGACGTGCAGCGCGGCACCAGGATGTTTTCGCACGAGCGTTTTCAATCCATGCAGCACGGCGCGCTTCCACAACGCTAGCCGATGACGCTGCGTCGTCATGGTGCGGTCGCCATTGCCGATTGCGGCACGGAATCCGACGGCGGCACGCTCCAATCCGTACCGAGCGACGAGTTGCGATATTTCTTTTCGTGGGTGACTTCGCGCCCGATCCAGTCCGGACGCGCGAACGCCTCGTCGTCGCGCGCGAGCTCAATTTCCGCAAGCACAAGACCGGCGTTCTTGCCGCCGAATTCATCCACATGCCAGATATGACCGGCATGCGGCACCTCGTAGCGCAGCTTCTCCACCAGCGGCTTGCGGCACATGCTTTCGAGCAGCTCCTCCGCATCGTCCACCGGGATGGGATATTCGAATTCCGGACGCACGATTCCACGCGGGCGGCCTTTGATGGTGAGCATCGCCGTGGCGCCGGCGCGACGCACGCGCACCGTCACATTGCCGCTCACAATGTACCCCTGACAGTAACGTTCGCCGGCGCCGCCCTTGCGCCAGCCCTCGCCGCTCACCAGAAACTTGCGCTCGATCTCGACGGGCATAAGACCCTCAATGCGCCGTGCTCCGCCGCCGTTTGCCTTCATCCGCCTCCATATCGGGCAGCATCGATTTGGCCGCATTGCCGATGATCTCGGTGGCCGCACCCGCGGCGCTCTGCACCACATCTCTCACGAGATGCTTGCCCTTTTTTCCCACCTGCTTCACCGTTTTGCCGGCCTTGGCGCCGGTCTCGGTCTGGGTGCCGATGAGTGCAGCCGAGGCCGCGGCGGCGGCCGCCACCAAAGCTTCGGCCAGAATGCGCCGCCCGAGGTCGCTTTCGAGGAACGACTGAAGCCAGCCCAGATTGCGCAAGGGCTTTGGGACCTTCACGCCGATCAATTTCTTGGGGAGTTGGTATTTCTTTGCCATGGGATATCCGTTCGGAGATGGCTTGCGGGACCACCGCAGACCGTGAGTAGACAACCCTTCGCCAATTTCAGGGTTCCCTTGGCGCAATTGATGAAATGCTAAGCGGCTTCGGCGAGATCGGCGAGTTGGGAGAGGACGGCGCGGGCGCCTTTGAGGCGCGCTTCGGGTGAGGGCCAGTCGCGCGCGATGACGACCTTCTGATCGGGCCGCACCTTCATGATGGAAGGATGCGCATTGATGAGGCGCACCAGCGCGACAGGATTGGGGAAGGTCTGGTTTTTGAAGGTGAGGATGGCGCCTTTCGGGCCCGCGTCGATCTTCTCCACCATCGCCGCGCGGCAAAGATGCTTGATGGCGACGATCTCGAGCAGATGCTGCACCTCTTCCGGCAGTGGACCGAAGCGGTCGATCAGCTCGGCGGCGAACCGGTCGATATCGGCGCGGTCCTCCAAGGTGGCGAGCCGGCGGTACAGCGCCATGCGCACATTGAGATCACCGACATAGGCTTCCGGAATCAGCACGGAGGTGCCGACGTTGATTTGCGGCGACCATTGTTCGGCTGTTTCTGTGGCGGCGTCGCCGGCGCGCAGGCTCGCCACCGCCTCCTCCAGCATCTCCTGATAGAGTTCGATGCCGACTTCGCGCACGTGACCGGATTGTTCTTCGCCCAAGAGGTTTCCGGCGCCGCGAATGTCCATGTCGTGACTCGCCACACTGAAACCCGCGCCAAGTTGATCCAATGATTGCAGCACTTGCAGGCGCCGCTCTGCCGTTTCGGTCAGCTTCTGGTTGGCCGGCGTGGTGAGATAGGC
>DASXGS010000200.1:0-6326 GCA_036488975.1 Rhizomicrobium sp.
TGTGGCTGCGCCGGGGTCGGGTATGCACACGCCGCGGCAGCTGCGCTCGTCGCGCTCGCAACGAATTCACGGCGCGACAGGCCACTCACGGCGCCGACGAGGTGCGTGTTCCGCCGGGCGGAATCAGCGACTCCAGAATAGGTTCGACCCAGCGGTCATGATCGATGTCGTAGGCAATGAAATCGGAATCGAACTGCCAGTAGGCCCACGGAAACCCGTGCGCCTCGGCCGCGCGCGCCACGTAATTGTCGTAGCGCATCCGCGAGGCGAGATCGCCCTTGTCATAGGCGCCGAACTCGCCGAGAAAGATCGGACGGTGGTGGGCATCCGACCACGCCTTCACGCCGTCGAAATTGCGGTAGAGCTTCTGCCAGTCCGCCGCCGTACCCCAGGTGATGCCGGACAGGTTCTTGGTCTCTTTCACCCAGGGTGCTCCCTGATGGGTGAAGGTCATCGGCCAATAGTAATGCACTGTCGCGATGATGTGCTGGTCCTCGGTCGGCAGCTCGAGATCCGGAAGCTGATCGATGCTGTTCCAGCCAGCCGGTCCGACGATCACATTGCGCTCGGGATTGCTCTCCCGGATGACCGCCAGCGCCTTGTGCATCAGGTTGTTCCACACAGGCGCCGTGAGTACGCCGTGCGGCTCGTTCAGAATCTCGAACACGACGCGCGCCGGCGCATTGCGGTAGCGCGGCGCGATCTGGCGCCAGAAGGCCAGCACCTTGTGCTCGCACAGCGCAGCATCGTCACCGCACTCGTTGTTGTAGTGCAGGTCCACGATGGGCGTGAGGCCGGCGGCGAGCGCCGACATGAGCACACGGTCGAGCGTGGCCAGCCACGCGGAATCGATGTTGTCACTCGCATCCATGTGATCGAACGGCTTCAGCACCAGCCGTACGGTATCGAAACCCGCATCGCGCAACTTTCCAAAATATTCCATCTTGAACCGCGCTCTGGCTGGATCGTCCCACATCGGATCGAAGCCCAGGACGTTCATGCCGCGATGCATGGTTGCGGTTTGCGCATACGCATCCAGTGGCGCGAAGCTGTCGGCAAACGGAGGATTCACTTCCGCTTGCGGGCGCGCCGCTCCGGCGGACATCGCGGCCAATGCAATCGCTGCGGAAAATGCGGCAAGGGTACGCGTCATGTGATGTCGGCGTGAAGATTGTGACATTTCATGGTAGCGCTACCCCGCCTCACAGGCCATAGCGTGCCGGCCAGTCTTTGGCGTGGCCGCCGAACGACTGCGCGCAATTGCGAAATTCCTCCGCCAGTTGTTCGAGAAGGTGCGTTTTGATTGGGCTGGGCATCGGCAGCTTCGGCACATTTGCCTTGCGGTTGTAGCCTGGCTCGAGGTTGCCGCTCGTCCGGCGTGGGCTTCCTCCCAGATATGTGATGATGTCGGCGCGGACGCTCGCCGGTGCGTGCTCCACATCGTCGAAGAAAAAATGGCGAAAGGCGATAGTGGGCGCGAATTCAGCCCAGCGTCGCGCCGCCTGCGTCGCAAAGCACGCGCGCCGCACCTCGCTGTCCGCGAACCATCGCGAGAATGCGTTCGCATCGCTCAGCAATGCGGCATCGAAATGGCCTTCGCGATAGCGCATGGATATGTGCGACCACACGCGCTCCAGCGGGTCGCGCACCATCAACACAATTTTGAGCCGTGGAAAACGCTGCGCGATCGGGACGATATCGTCGCCGTCCAGATCGTAGTAACCGGGGCTGATATCGCCGGAAAGTCGCGCTCCCTTAAATCGGAACAGCCCTGCATATTTTTCCAGGTCGCGGGGCTGGCCGGCCAATGCAGCTGCTTCCTTCAGGAATGCCAAATCCGGATCGCGGCCGGCGGGGCGCCCTTTGGCTTTGTAAAGCGAGAGCTTGCGCACCGTGTTGTCCATCGGGGGTACGGGCAATTTCAGGTAGCGTAACTCTTTCACGGGGGGCATCCAGAAATCCTGGTGATGCACCAGCTGATCGAACAGCCAGTCGGTCGCCGACTTCACCATGCCGACGCATACAAAATCCGGTTCGGGCGCTCCTTCCTTCGGTGCGCCGCCCAGCAAAACACGAAGGCGCTCGAACCTCATTGCAGAGGATGCGGGCCTGCGGCGCAGTTCTGGGCGATGAACTGCCGGTGGGTCGGCATCACCTCGGCACAGCGCTGAATGACGGAGCGGATCGAATTCATGCGCGCCCGCAACTCGTCTGGCGAAACGATATCGGCCAGCGGATCGTAGCGCTCTGCCTTTACGTTTTGCCCGACCAGCACTGAAAACCAGCTCGTATCGTTGAACAGCTCGTCGGCTTCGCGGAACACGCGGCCATGCGCCTGGAATATCTCGAGTTTCTCCTGCAGATGATCGGTTGTGGGCGTGTTGCGGCAGTAGTCCCAGAACGGCTGGCCGTCGCGTTCGTTCGCCTTGTAGTGCAGGATAAGGAAATCGCGCACGCGCTCGACTTCCCAGATGGCGCGGCGATTATAGCGCTCGATGTCCACCGGCGAAAAATCGCGGTCGGGAAAGAGTGCCATCAATTTCGCGATCCCGCTCTGCACAAGGTGAATGCTCGTGGATTCAAGCGGCTCCATGAATCCGCTGGCAAGGCCCAGCGCAACGCAGTTCTTGTTCCAGAACTTTTTGCGGCGGCCGGTGACGAACCGCAGGATGCGCGGCTCGGCCAGCGGCTTCCCCTCGAGATTGGAAAGTAAGGTGTCCGCGGCCTCTTCATCGCTCGTGTATTGGCTCGAATACACGTAGCCGTTGCCCATGCGATGCTGCAGTGGGATGCGCCATTGCCAGCCGGCTTCGCGCGCCGTGGCCCGGGTGAAGGGAGTGGGTTCGCCAACGCTCTCGCAAGGGACCGCAGCGGCGCGATCGCAGGGCAGCCATTGCGTCCAGTCCTCGTAGCCGGTTTTCAGCGCCTGCTCGATCAGAAGTCCACGGAAACCCGAGCAGTCGATGAAGAGGTCTGCTTCGATTACCTCGCCGCCCTCAAGTGTGACGCTATCGATAAATCCCGTTTCGCCGTTTAGCGCCACGTCCACGATCTTGCCTTCGGTGCGCACCACGCCGCGTGCGAGCGCATACTCGCGCAGATACCGGGCATAGAGCACCGCATCGAACTGAAAGGCATAAGCAATATACGCCAGCGGCGAGTTCTGCGCATTCTTCTGCGGGCGCATGAATTTGCCGTTACGCGCCGCCACCGTCTGCAGCGAATAATCGCCAAGATCGGGTGCTTCACCCATGCGGTTCATCCGCAGCCAATAGGCGTGAAATGAGATGCCGTCGGTGTCCACGCCATAGGGGCCGAACGGGTGCAAATAGGACTTGCCGGGCTTTGTCCAATCCAGGAACTCGATGCCAAGTTTGAAGGTGGCCTGCGTCTTGCGGACGAAATCGTTTTCGTCGAGGCCGAGCATGGTGTTGTAGGTGACAATCTGGGGAATGGTGGATTCGCCGACGCCCACCGTGCCGATCTCTTCGGATTCCACCAGCCGGATGGAGCAGTACCGGTCCTTCAGGATGCGCGCGAAGGCGGCGGCCGCCATCCAGCCCGCGGTGCCTCCACCCACGATCAGAATGCTGCGGATGTTCCTGTCCGACGCCATACTCAGGCTCGCGCCGCCATGGCAACCTGAGGCGCAGCACAAGCGTGCGCGATGTACGCTGCCTGGGTCGGCATCGCCTCGGCCGTATTGCGGATGATCATTTTCAGGCGCTCCAGATTGCCCCGAGCGGTGTTGTCGGGAATGGAGTCCACCATTGGATCGTAGGTCTGTGGGACGATGCCCTGACCGAGCAATACCGCGATCCAGCTGGTCTCGGAGAAGAGATCGTCTTCGTAGCGGAACAGCCGGCCGCCAACCCGGAACAGGTCGATTTTGCGCGCCAGCGTTTCGGGGATGCTCATGGTGCGGCAGTACTTCCAGAATTCGGAACTGTCGCGCTCATTTGCATAGTAGTGGAGTACGATGAAATCGCGGATCTGCTCGAACTGGGTAACGGAGAGGCGGTTATATTCGTCGATCTCGACAGGGTTGAAGCGCCGGTCGGGGAATAGCGACAACAGCTTCGACACGCCCTGCTGCACCAGGTGAATGCTGGTCGACTCCAACGGCTCGATGAATCCGCTGGCCAGCCCTAACGCGACGCAGTTCTTGTTCCAGAACTTCTTGCGCCGCCCGGTGACGAAACGCAGCACGCGCGGCTCCGCCAGCGGCCTGCCATCCAGATTCGCAAGCAGCGTGGCGGCGGCCTCGTCATCGCCGATGTAGCGGCTGCAATACACATAGCCGTTTCCGACGCGGTGCTGCAGCGGAATGCGCCATTGCCATCCGGCATGGCGCGCCGTGGCGCGCGTGTACGGCTCGGGCTCGGTTGCATGCGTGCAAGGCACGGCCACGGCGCGGTCGCAGGGAAGCCAGTGTGTCCAGTCCTCGTACCCAGTGTGCAGCGCCTGCTCGATAAGCAGTCCGCGAAAACCCGAGCAATCGACGAACAGGTCACCATCCACACGCGTGCCGTCCTGAATGGTGACCGATTCAATGAAACCGTCTTCGCCGCGCAAGCCGACATCGACGATCTTGCCTTCCCGGCGCACAACGCCGCGTGCTTCGGCGTAGGTACGCAGGTAACGGCCGTACAGGCTTGCATCGAACTGGTAGGCGTATTTCAAACTGGATAGGACCTTGCCCGGATCGGCCGGCGGATTGACGGAGCGCGACAGTTTCGCCGCGACGGTGCAGAGATTGTATGGCCCGATATCCGGTTCCTCGCCGCGCAGATGATATTTCAGCCAGAACTGATGGAATTTGATGGCTTCCATATCCACGCCGAAGGTGCCGAACGGATGAAAGTAGGTATGGCCCGGCCGCAGCCAATCCACGAATTCGATTCCGAGTTTGAAAGTGCCCTGGGTATGCCGGATGAAATCGGCCTCATCGATGCCAAGCAGTTGGTTGAAGTTCAGGATGGGCGGGATGGTGGCTTCGCCAACGCCCACAATCCCGATCTCGTCGGATTCGATCAGTAGGATGGACACGCCGCTCTTGATCAGCCGCGACAATGCAGCCGCGCACATCCACCCTGCGGTTCCACCGCCCACGATCACAACCTTGCGGATGCGGTGGTCGGTCACGCAAGCGTCTCCGGGCGCGCGGCACAAAACCGCGCGATAAGGGCACTATGCGACGGCATGGAATCGGTGCCTGTGCGGATCGCCGCGCGCATCCGCTTCAGCTGCGTGCGGACCTGTTCTGTGTCGAGCGTATCCACCAGAGGGTCGTACCGCTCCGGAATCATGCCCTGACCGATGCAGACGCTGGCCCAGCTGTTCTCCGCATAAGTTTCTTCGTCGTACAGCACCACGCGGCCGCGGCTTTGGAACAGCCGCACCTTGTGTGCCAGCAGTTCCGGCAATTCCCTTTCGCGGCAATATTGCCAGAACGGCGTGTCGCCGCGCTGCGTGGCCTTGTAGTGCAGTATGAGAAAATCCCGCATGCGCTCGAGTTCGCTGGCCATCAGGCGGTTGTATTCTTCGCGTTCGCCGGCCGCGAAGCTCCGGTCGGGAAACAGCGCCAGCAGACGGGTAAGACCGACCTGAATCGCATGCATCGTGGCGCCTTCCAGCGGCTCGAATGTACAGGCGGCGCGGCCAATGGCGACTGAGTTGTTTTCCCAAACGTTGCTGCGACGCCCGCTGGTAAACGAGGCACTCCGCAGTTCACTTCGGTCAGCGCCGCCCACACTTGACAACAATGCGCCCGCGACATCGTCATCGCTGAGAAAGCGGCTGCAATAGACGTAACCGGTACCGGTGCGATGCTGGAGCGGAATGCGCCACTGCCATCCCGCCTCGCGGGCCATGCATTGGGTGTAGGGCGGGAGATCGCGGTCCGCGTGCGTGCTCAGTGCGAGCACGCGGTCGCACGGCAGCCAGCGACTCCAATCCTCGAACGGCACCTTCAACGTATCGCCGATCAGGGCTCCGGAGCAGTCGATAAAGAAATCGGCTCCGATGCGCGTGCCGTTCTGCAGCACGAGCGCCTCGATCGCGCCGCATTCCCGTTGCGCGGCGAATCCCAGCCGGGCGTCAACGCGCGTAACGCCGGTATTGAGCGCCAGATCGCGCAGGTAGCGCGCATAGAGCGCGGAATCGAGATGGCAGCCATGGGCGAGAGTGGATAGCACCGACTGCCTGTCGGACACCGGCCGCGCGAATTTGCCAGCCTTGGCCGCCACGGCGCAGAGGGAAAAATCCGACAGCGGCCCCGGTTCGCCGAGACGATGCAGCTTGAGCCAGTGATGACGGAACGCGAT
>DASXGS010000207.1:0-4030 GCA_036488975.1 Rhizomicrobium sp.
ACATCGACCAACCGCCCACCTTTCGGCGGCGGCAAGGCGGAGCTTGCCGCTGGCCACATTCCGACCACGGCCGATACCCCGGACGATCCGTGGCTCACCGCATGGAAACAGTATCATCCCAAAGTGCCGCCGCCGGGGCCGTTCGTCTCAAATCTCGTGTTTGTCGACGAGAGCCGCGACCGCGCCGAGCAGCTTGCGCGCACCTATGCCGCCAACACCTTCCGCTCTGCCATCATTCACTATGAGCTGACGTCGGAAGAGCTCGGCACCCGCAAGGGCTACGAAGCCTATAAGGCGCTGCGGATGAAGCCGGAGGATGTGGAGGGCGCGGTGGAAGGCGTGGTGCAGCAGTCGTTCTTTGGGCGACCTGCGGATGTGCTCAAGCGGTTCGAAGAAATCATCGAGGCACGCAAGCCGCAGGGACTTTTCCCGCATCTGTGGACCGGCGGCATGCCGCACGAAGAGGTGAATCGCAATCTCACCTACTTCGCCAAAAGCTGCTTGCCGGAATTGAAGAGCTGGACGTGCCAGCCGCTTACCATCGGCGAGCCGCTGGCGATGGCGGCCTGAGCATGAGCCGTAATCCCTTGGATCCGGCGCTTTTCCGCGACGGCGCAATTTCGCCGGGAACGCGCGCATTCAATGAACAGCTGGCAGCGCAAATGAGGGGGCGGCCGAAGCCGTGGGAAACGTCGCCAGATAGCGACGCGACGCCGTCCCGCATGTTCGCCAGTCCACGATCGCCGCGCGCGAAGAAGATCGTCGCGGAAGTGAAGGGCCGTCCCGCGGTGGAGCTGCATGTCGTAGCGCCGAACAATCCGCGCGGCGTCTACATGCACATCCATGGCGGTGGGCTGATCATGGGATCGGCCGCCGATCAGGATGCCATGCTCGAGCGCATCATGGACGCGACGCAGTTGGCTTGCGTGAGCGTGGAATACCGGCTGGCGCCGGCGCACCCTTATCCCGCCGGCTGGGACGATTGCGAAACCGCGGCACTGTGGCTTGCGGAGAACGCCAAGTCTGAATTCGGTTCGGAGTGGCTGTCGATCGGCGGCGAATCCGCGGGCGCGACTCTTGCTGTGCCAACCCTGGTACGGATGCGCGACAAGCATGGCTTCACCGGCTTCAGGGCAGCAAATTTGTCGTACGGCAACTACGACACCACCATGACGCCGAGCCAGAAATGGATCGGCGGCGAAAGCTTCTTCCTCGAAACGCGCGATATCCAGTACTGCACAAGCCTTTATGCGCCCGATCCCGCCACGCGGCGCGACGCAGACATGTCGGCGCTCTACGCTAACCTGAAGAAAATGCCGCCGGCACTCTTCACCGTCGGTACCTTGGATGCATTCCTCGATGATTCCCTGTTCGTGTACGCGCGCTGGATTGCGGCTGGCAACGAGGCGGAGCTCGCGGTCTATCCGGGCGGTGTTCACGGTTTCAACATGTTCCCCTATGCGCTGGCGCAGGAAGCCAACACGCGGATCGACGCCTTCCTGAACGAGCAACTCGCGCACGCGGGCTAGCGCAGATCAGAACATGCCGTTGCTGTTGGCGGATTTCTCCGGCACTGGCTGCGCCACATCCCAGTGCTCGGCGATCTTGCCGTTCGCGACGCGGAAGATGTCCACAACCGCGAAGCCGCGGTCTTCCGGCTTGAAGCGGGAGCGGTAATGCACCGCCACCAGATCGCCATCCGCCAGCACATGCGCGATTTCGATGTTAGCCGACGGATTGCCGGCATAGAACTGCTTGAAAAAGGCGCGCACTGCGTCCGCGCCTGTGGCAGCCAGCGGATTGTGCTGGATGTAGTTCTTGTCGAAATAGGCATCGATCGCCTGGTCCACCTTATGCTGCTGGAACAGCATGGTCATCGCTGCGAGCACGAGCTTTTTGTTTGCCGCCGCATCGGCGTGCGCCGCGACCGGCGTAAGCGCCGCAACACTCATGCATATCGCCAGAACCAATCGGGATTGCCGCATGTGTTTCCCTCCCCGCCTGCCCGATCGACTTGAACAAATTTCGCGGCGCCGGTCCAGCCTTTGGCCGGCGCTCGCAACCGCGCGCAAAACAACTTACATAGCTGGCGGCGGGCAACAACACGCTCACACGGGAACCGACCAACAGAAGTGACAAGGTGAGTCAGACGGAAAAGATTTTTGCGGTCGCGCCGATGATGGAGTGGACAGACCGGCACTGTCGGTACCTGCACCGGCTCCTGACTTCGCATGCGCGGCTCTACACCGAAATGGTGACGGCGGACGCGGTGATCCGCGGCGATCGCGCGCGGCTGATCGGGTTTGACCGGTTCGAGCATCCTGTCGCGCTGCAACTGGGGGGCGCGGAACCGGCGAAGCTTGCCCAGGCCGCGAAGATCGCCGCCGATTTCGGCTACGACGAAATCAACCTGAATGTCGGCTGTCCGTCGGACCGGGTGCAATCGGGGCGCTTCGGCGCCTGCCTGATGCGCGAACCGGAGCTGGTGGCGGAATGCGTGGCGGAAATGCGCGCGGCGGTTTCGATTCCGGTGACGATGAAATGCCGCATCGGTGTCGATGAACAGGATCCCGAGATCGCCCTGCGCAAACTCGTCGGGCTTTGCGTGCAGGCGGGCGTTGGCGTGTTCGCGGTGCATGCGCGCAAGGCGTGGCTTGCGGGATTATCGCCGAAAGAGAACCGCGAGATTCCGCCGTTGGATTATGACCTCGTGTATGCGCTCAAGCGCGAGCATCCGGAGCTGACCATTGTCCTCAATGGCGGGATCGATACGCTGAATGAAGCCGAGCGACATCTCGCGCATGTCGATGGCGTGATGCTCGGGCGCGCGGCGTATCATTCGCCAGCGATTCTGGCGGAGGTGGATGCGCGGTTCTTCGGCGGCGAGCCACGAAATCTCGACGATGCGGTGGAACAGTATGTCCTCTATGTCGAGCGGCAATTGCGAAAGGGCGCGCCGCTGAACGCGATGACGAAGCACATGCTCAATCTGTTCAACGGCCGCCCCGGCGCGCGCCTCTTCCGCCGTCACTTGAGCGAAAACGCCACCCGCCGCGGCGCAGGGATCGAGGTGCTGCGTGCCGCGCTCGCCCATCTCCAACCCGCCCAGCGCATGGCGGCCTGACTCGTTCAGTCCAGCTATTCCGCGTTGGTCGTCGAAACATGGCAGCTATGCGCGCGTGCCACTCCGGAATAGAATGGGCGCCTTCACGCGTCATTGGCTACGATATTTGGAGGGACTGCTATGGCGATCAACGAAAACAAACTTCACGAATTTCTGGGCAGGGCAGTCGGCGATCTCGGTGCCGCGATGAGCGCGGTGCTGATGTCCATCGGCGACGAACTGGGTTTCTACAAAGAATTGGCGAAAGAGGCGCTCACGCCCGCACAGCTTGCGCTTAAGACGAATACGACCGAGCGCTATGTGCGTGAGTGGCTGAACAATCAGGCGGCCGGCGGGTATGTGCACTACGATCCGGCAAAAGGCACCTATCATCTGGATGAAGAGCAGGCGCTGTGCCTTGCCAATCCCAACGGGCCGGTCGATCTGCCCGGCGCGTATCTGATCGTGCAGGACCTGTTCAAGGTCCGCGATCGCGCGCTTGAGAATTTCCGCACCGGCAAAGGCATGGAATGGGGCGAGCACGATCGCTGCCTGTTCCACGGAACCGAACGGTTCTTCCGCGCCGGCTACAATGCGAACCTGCTTGGCTCGTGGATTCCAGCCCTTCAGGATGTCGAAGAAAAACTGAAGCACGGCGGCAAGGTGGCTGACGTCGGCTGCGGGCACGGGGCGAGCACCGTTCTGCTGGCCAAGGCTTTCCCGAATTCCGAATTCGTGGGTTACGACTATCACGCGCCCTCGATTGAGACGGCGCGGCAGCGCGCGAAGGATGCCGATGCGGGCAATGCGCGGTTCGAAGTGGCGGATGCGGCGAGCTACAATGGCGGCGGCTTCGATCTCATCGCCTTCTTCGATTGCCTGCACGACATGGCCGATCCGGCGGGCGCGGCGCAACACGCGCGCGAG
>DASXGS010000242.1:0-4510 GCA_036488975.1 Rhizomicrobium sp.
CTGGCCTCGCAGGTGCCGTTTCCGCCGCGGCTCGGCAATCCGGTCGAGTACGCCTCGTTGGCGTTGGAGATGATCCGCAACGGCTATTTCAACGGCGAATGCGTGCGGCTCGACGGCTCAATCCGCATGGCCCCGCGCTGAGGAGATTGCAACATGTGGAGGGGCCTGTACGCTCCTCCACATCATCTTGATAGTTGAAGTTGCTGTCGCAACAGCCCCGGAGGCCAGAGGGCGGCTGCCCTGCCTGATTTCACGCCGTGCAGCGGAGCCGCAGCAGAGTTCTTCCTCCGCCGCCGAGGTTGATGGTTTGGCTCGGCGCCCTCAGCCGTAGTTTTGTTTCGTACTTAAGGGAATGGCGTGCACGATCACGGCCGTTTCGCAGCGTTGGTTATCGCGAAGGGAGTTGCTGTGCCCGCTTGCACTGCGACGCCGTCGAGAAACCAGAAGTGCGGCACTTGCACATGATCGAAGCTGAGCGTGTCGTTGCCCGTTGCGCGCACCGCGAGGCGGTAGCGAACATAACCTGTGGGAAGCGAATCGATCAGGGTAAGCACCGGCAGCCCGTTCCATCGGACCTCGAAGGTGGAAGGCGTGCCTTGATCTTGGCTGCCATCGATCGCATTCCCCAAAAAGAAGCACACCTGGTATATGGATCCCGCTGTGGTACCGGCGATCTGCTGCGACAGGGTGTTCAGACTGCCTGAACCGAGAGCTGCATGATTGGCCCCCGTGTAGGGATGAGCTGACGAGACGAGGACATGTGTGTCTGCCCAACCCACGGTCCAGCCGGTGAAATCCCCCGTTTCGAAACCGCCATTCGTGACGAGGTTCGGATTCGTGTTGGCGCACCCCGGCACGGCCTTTGCCGCCGAGGACGCAAGACCGCACGCTGCGACGATTGCTCCCGCCAGGGCCAGCGCTTTGGACGTAAGCGCGGCGCTCGAAACTTTGCTTTTCATTCCAGCCCCCCACATATTACGCGCAGCGCGCAAGGTCACGGTAGGGCAAACGCCGGTGGGCGTCCAGTCACGTCAGGGTTTGCGAAATATGTTTCACTGTTTTCTGCAATTTCACTCCAGGCTCTGTGTTTCGTGCGAGCGCTCGCGCAATTCATGACAGTTATACGTCAGCTGCATCGCAAACACCGATGTGAAAGAGCCGACGATAGAATTTAGGAATCTCTTGCCGACAGCAAACGGCCAGCGAGCCGCCTATGCACAATGCTGACACTACGGTGTCAGCATTTCACCCGCTATGAAAGGGCGCAATCGGCATCCCGCCGCTGCGCCCCTTCCAACTGCTCTCGTGCAGCAGCTCGGTCTCGTTCAGCCGCTTTTCTCCGCGGCCTCTGCTGCGGCGATGATTTTGTCCTGCGTGCGGAGTTCGAAGTCACTGGCGTCGTGGCGTTCCAGTAGCTGGCCGGCGGGGTCGCCGAAGGGGCGGTTGACCATGCGGCCGCGCTTCACGGCAGGGCGCGCGTTGAATGCCTCTGCCCAGCGCAACACGTGCGTGTACTCATGCCCCGAAAGAAAGGTTGCGGCATCGCCATAGGCCTCGCCGCGCGCGACGTGACCATACCAAGGCGCAATCGCCATATCGGCGATGGAGTATTCGTCGCCGGCCATCCATTCGTTGTTCGCGAGATGCCGGTTCAGCACGTCGAGCTGGCGCTTAACCTCCATCGCGAAACGGTCGATCGCATATTCGATCTTGACTGGCGCGTAAGCATAGAAGTGGCCAAAGCCACCGCCCAGATACGGTGCGGAGCCCATCTGCCAGAACAACCAGTTCAGCGCTTCGGTGCGCTTGTGATGTTTCTTCGGCAGGAACGCCTCAAACTTTTCGGCGAGATAAAGCAGGATCGACCCCGACTCGAACACGCGTGTGGGCGGGTTTGTGGAGCGGTCCAGTAGTGCCGGGATTTTGGAATTCGGATTGATGTCGACGAAGCCGGAACCGAACTGGTCGCCCTGGCCGATGTTGATGAGCCAGGCATCGTATTCGGCATCCTTGTGGCCGGCCGCCAGCAGCTCCTCGAACATCACCGTCACCTTCACGCCGTTGGGCGTGGCGAGCGAATAGATCTGGAAGGGATGCTTGCCGACCGGGAGCTCCTTGTCATGGGTGGGCCCGGCAATCGGCCGGTTGATGTTGGCGAAACGCCCGCCAGATTCCTTGTCCCAGGTCCACACCTTTGGCAGTGTGTATTCGGCGGTTTCGGTCATCGTGAACTCCGTTGGGAATGGCGCTACGGACCATATAGGCGACGCGGGCGCGTTTGTGCAGGAGGGATTGGCGCAAGATGCGAAATGCGTTCGACCCTCCCTCAAAGGAAGGCGGAAACCGGATGCTACACCTCCGCCAGTTCGCGCACCTGACTGTTGGCGAGCGTCAGCTTGGCGATCGAGAGATCGCCGGTGCGTTCCAGCTCGGCGAGGAACGCTTGCGTGCGCGCCAGCCGTTCGGCATGGGCTTTCGCCCACACATGTACCGCCTGCGCTCCGTCGGCGCGCTTGAGGCCGGCGACGCGCGCGCGATCGAAACCATCCAAAGCTTCCCCGGCCAGCACGCGCTGGCTGGCGAACAGATCGTCCACGATGCGGCGGATGGCGAGCCGGTCCCAGTGCTCGCTGGCGGAAATTTCCGACGCAAGTCCGCGCAGGCGATCGAGCCCGATCGTGGAGCCCACGGCGAAATACGCGCCGGCCACGAAATCGACATCGAGGGCGCGCGCCGAGGCAAGCTGCGTGATTTCCGGTGCCGTGCTCCACAAGGGTAAGGCTGACACATCGTGCGCCAGATCCTCCGGCACGCCGGCATCCGTCAGCGCCCGGATGTGCGCCATCGTATCCTGCATCTCGTAATCGGAAACCAGCGACGAATAAGTGCCGCGCAATGCGTCCACGCCGTCGCGGTAGCGCCCCACCGAGTCGGCGAGATCGGCATTGGCGGGGACATTGGAGAGGAACCACAAGCCCAGGCGGCGCAGCAGGTCCGCGATATCGGTGTACATACGCGTCTGCACCGTGGCATCGATCTTGTAGTCGAGCGCATCGATGCGCGCCTTGATCGCCGAGAGGCCGAAGGCGCCATCGGCCACCGCAAAGGCGCGGACGACGCGTGCGGTCGGTGCGCCCGACACTTCCTTCATCCGCGATACGAACGCCGGCCCGGCAAGGTTCACGATATGATTGGAGATCGCGTTGCAGACGATTTCCCGCCGCAGCCGGTGGCGCTGCATCTCCGCAGCGAAGCGTTTCGCGGCCAGCGGCGGATAGTATTCGGCAAGAACCGAAGCGAAATACGGCTCATCGGGCACATCGCTCGCGAGCAGCTCGGCATCGAGATCGAGTTTGGCGTAGGCGAGCAGCACGGCGAGCTCCGGCCGCGTGAAGCCGGTGCCCTGCTGCGCGCGCCGGCGCAAGCTCGCGTCGTCGGGTAGGAATTCCACCGCGCGATCCAGCTTGCCGCGGCGTTCGAGATCGCCAATGAACCGGCTTTGGGCATCGAAATCCTTCATTCCGCGCGCCTGCGCCACGGAGAGCGCCAGCGTCTGGTCGTAATTGTCCTTCAGCACATGCGCGGCGACACTATCGGTCATCCGGGCAAGCAGCCGATCGCGCTCCTCGGCCGAGAGCTCGCCACGCCGCAGCGGGCCGCTCATCAGGATTTTCAGATTCACCTCATGGTCGGAGGTGTCGACGCCCGCGGAATTGTCGATGGCGTCTGTGTTGATGCGCCCGCCTTTCAGCGCAAATTCAATACGGCCTAGCTGCGTTGCGCCAAGATTGGCGCCTTCGCCTATCACCTTCGCGCGCACCTCGGCGCCATTGACGCGAACGGCATCATTGGCGCGATCGCCGACCTCGAAGTTGTTTTGGCTCACCGCCTTGAGGTAGGTGCCAATGCCGCCGAACCACAAGAGATCGACATCCGCCTTCAGCAGCGCCTTCATGATTTCCGGCGGCGACGCCTTGTCCGCCGGGATGCCTGTCAGCGCCTTCAGCCGCGGCGAAACCGGAATTTCCTTCAGCGAACGCGGATAGACGCCCCCGCCTTCCGAGATCAGCGACTTGTCGTAATCCTCCCAGCTGGAACGCGGCAGATCGAACATCCGCTGACGCTCGTTCCAGCTTTTTTCGGGATCGGGATCGGGATCGATGAAGATGTGGCGATGGTCGAATGCGGCCACGAGCTTCGTTTCTTTCGACAGCAGCATGCCGTTGCCGAACACGTCGCCGGACATGTCGCCGATGCCGACGCAGGTGAACGGCTCCTTCCGGATATCGCGGCCCATTTCGCGGAAGTGGCGCTCGACCGCCACCCACGCGCCCCTGGCCGTGATGCCCATCTTCTTGTGATCGTAGCCATGGCTGCCGCCGCTGGCGAACGCATCGCCCAGCCAGAAACCGCGATCCTCCGCAATGCCGTTCGCGATATCGGAGAACGTCGCGGTGCCCTTGTCGGCCGCCACCACCAGATAAGGATCGTCGCCATCGTGGCGTACCAC
>DASXGS010000254.1:0-1785 GCA_036488975.1 Rhizomicrobium sp.
ACCTACACCGGTTATCCGCTGGTGAAGGAAGCGCGCGCTCTGGTCGCGGGCGGTCAGCTTGGCGCAGTGAAGCGGGTGGCAGTTTCGTACACGCAGGATTGGCTGTCGCGGGACGAACATGGCAAGCAGGCGGCGTGGCGCAGCGATCCCGCGCAATCGGGCGAGGCGGGCGCCTTTGGCGATATCGGCACGCACGCCTTCAATCTGGTCGAATACATCACCGGCGAACGGGTGGCGCGGCTTGCCGCGGAACTGCGCGCGGTTGTGCCTGGCCGCAAACTGGACGACGACGGTTCCGCGATGTTTGAGCTCGCGAGCGGCGCGCGCGGCACGCTGACGGCAAGCCAGGTTTGCACCGGTGACATGAATGCCCTCACGATTTCCATCTGGTGCGAAGAAGCCGGTTTGCACTGGAGACAGGAAGAGCCGAACACGCTGGTGCTGAAGCGCCAAAACAAGCCCGCCGAAGTTCTCACCGCCGGAATCAACCGGCCCTATCTCGCGCCGGAAGCGATCGGTGCCGCGCGCCTGCCGGCCGGCCACCCGGAAGGCTATTTCGAAGCCTTCGCCAACATCTATCGTGCCTTCGCCAACGATGTGCGTGCGGGAACGCAATCGTCCGCCGACCCCGGCTATGCCACCATCGCGGACGGCATCTCCGCCATGCGCTTCGTGCGCGGGGCGCGGCTGAGCAGCGAAGCGGGCGCATCGTGGATCGATCTTGCGTCGCTCGGCGACATCTGAGGAGTATGCAATGAAAGGCCCCGGCATTTTCCTCGCGCAGTTCGTGTCCGACACGCCGCCGTTCAATTCGCTCAAGTCGATCGTCAAATGGGCCGCCGATCTCGGCTATATCGGCGTGCAAATTCCGACCACCGACAAGCGCTTGTTCGATCTCGACAAGGCCGCGGAAAGCCAGACCTATTGCGACGAGATCAAAGGTATCTGCGAGAACGCCGGCGTGCAGATATCCGAGCTTTCCACCCATCTTCAGGGTCAGCTGGTGGCCGTGCATCCGGCCTACGACGAATTGTTCGACGTCTTCGCGCCTCCCGAAGTTCGCGGCAAATCAGCGGCACGCACCGAATGGGCGATGGAGCAGGTGAAGCGCGCCGCCATTGCCAGCCGCCGCTTCGGTCTCACAGCGCACGCCACCTTCTCCGGCGCGCTCTTGTGGCACACGTTCTATCCGTGGCCGCAGCGCCCGCCGGGGCTTGTGGAAGAAGGTTTCACCGAACTCGCGCGTCGCTGGAAGCCGCTGCTCGACGTGTTCGAGGAGCACGGCGTCGACGCCTGCTTCGAAATCCATCCCGGCGAAGATCTGCACGACGGCATCACCTTCGAACGCTTCCTCGACAAGGTTGGCGGGCATCCGCGCGCCAACATCCTGTTCGATCCCAGCCACTTTGTGCTGCAGCAGCTGAACTACCTCGAGTTCATCGATTTATACCACCAGCGCATCCGCGCCTTTCATGTGAAGGACGCCGAGTTCAACCCGACCGGCAAATCCGGCGTGTACGGCGGGTATCAGGATTGGGTGGATCGGCCCGGGCGCTTTCGCTCACCCGGCGATGGGCAGGTGAATTTCACCGGCATCTTCTCGAAATTCGCGCAGTACGATTATCCGGGCTGGGCGGTGCTCGAATGGGAATGCGCGCTGAAGCATCCGGAGGACGGCGCCCGCGAAGGCGCGCCCTTCATCCGCAAACACATGATCCGCAAGACGGAACACGCGTTCGACGATTTTGCCGGCGGCACGACCGATGTCGCGCGCAACCGCCGCAT
>DASXGS010000257.1:0-2097 GCA_036488975.1 Rhizomicrobium sp.
GGCTGAGGGAAGGCGCGGCCCATTTCGTACAGCCGGTTGGTGTCGCGATCGATCACGATTGCATGCCGGTCGCCGCCGAACTTGCGGCTGTCGTTACGCATGCCTTCGATCGGCGCATCCGGCGGCACGGGATACGGTCCCTTGTCGCTTTCGCTACGGTATGCCTTCAGATGAATGGTGACGTACATTTGCGAATCCGGCACCACCACATACGGGATGCCGATAATGCTGTGCTGGTAGTAGCCAGCGCCGAAATCCGGATGCAGTCCGGTGGAAAGCCCGATCGAAGCGATCAGATTGTCAGAGTTCGGGTCCACGGGCGCCGCGGAAATATCGGTGTTCCAAGCATTGTCGGCGGGGAAAGGCACCGCGCCATTGAGGCTCGCGCCGACGCCGAGGCTTGCGCCGTGCATGTCGCCATAGGTGACGGCAAGCGCCTGTGTCGCCGCGAGCCCAAGGCACGCGGCTGCCGAAAGTCCGAACGCAAATTTCATGGAATGCCTCCGCCCCCGAGCCAACTGAGGCCCCACGATTGCAGAATCTTAAATTCCAGCGTGCCGGTCAATCGCGCGCCGGCTCCTGCGTTAAGCGAAGATGAGCATTGCGGCTAAAGCTTGACGACAAAGCGATGGTCAGAACGTCCGTGCAAAGGTCAGCGCCACGAAATCACGGTCGGCGAGCGGTTGTTGTTCTGGACTTCCGATGAAGTGAGTGAAGGAGAGGCCGCCCTGCCATACCGCGCGAAAGGTTCCGGTGATGCTGACCTCGAAATTGCCGGCGCGCGCGTACTGGTTTTCGTCGGTGCTGGAATCGCCGACCAGCCCGTAACCCAAGCCGATGGGCAAGCTTACATCGAGCGCGGGCAGCACCTCGAAATATTGCGGCGTGAAGCTCGCCTGAAAGGCAGCCGCAAAACGGTCGCGTGAAGGATCGAGTGCCGCGCGGTTCTCAAGGCTCAGCCGTTCATTGGCCGCCACTTCAACCGCGAGATCGGCGCGTTCCCACAATGGCGAGGCGCCGAGGGTGGTTATGCTGGAGACCTGCCCATGCAGCGTGTCGCCAACCGCGTAGAGCGGGTGGTTGTCGCCGTCGGCGCGCACGCCTTCCGGCACCACCACAGGTCCGCTCACCAAAGGCATGTTTTGGCGGTAGGAAACTTCACCCGCAACATTGCTGTCGCCCACGTAGGTGCTGACACTCGCGCCATAGAGCTCGGTACCGGTGGGATAGACGAGCCGGTACAGGCCATTGCCGCGCGACGGCGCGCGGGGATAGAGGTACGTTTGCGGGTCCTTGGCGTTGAACGCGAGCGCATAGAATCCGTAGTTAAATTCATCGCCGCTGACCTGCAGCGATACCCCGAACTGTCCGGTGTCCGACGCCCGCAAATCGCCGGCGCGATAAAGATAGTGCCCTGGCGAGAGGATGATGCGTTCGCCGCCGGGGCCTTCGTAATCCGCGTAGCTGAAATAGCTGCCGGAGCCCGTCAGTTGATCCTTGCGCCAAGCAAACTGGTAGTAGCCGGACAGGGAAACGTTGTCGCTCAGCTGAACTGTGGCCGAGGCCTGCCACACTGGCAGAAAGACATCCTTTGCATAGCCGGAAGGCTGCGCCAGCTCGCGCGTCACGTCGGTCGGCGCCTGCGCGGCCGAGATACTGTTGTCGCCGAAGAACAGACTCTCGCCCCACAGAAGTGTGTAGCGCCCGACCCGGAACGACATTGGCAGCCCACCGGCCTCGAAGCTGCCGTGGAAAAACAGATCGCCCAGTTCCACATCTTCGCCGTGCCAGGTGCGCACGGCTTGGGTGAACTCCGTGTGCGGCACCGAGAAGGGATTGAACGTGGCCGGCGAATCGTTGTCGTTCTTCTGATGGTACACAGTGTCGTACCAAGCCGCCCCGCTCACCCGCAGACCGTAGCCGCCATCGGTGATGTCCAGCTCGGAGATCAGGTCGAACCGGTTGGAGATCACGCCCGGATCGAAATTGCGGTCGCCGTCGTCCCAGTTGGGGTTCGAGATGAGTTCGCGATCCCGGGGGAACAGGCGAAAGGCCGCCGTGTAGCGCAGGGTATTGTCCCACCTCACATCGAAATCG
>DASXGS010000265.1:0-2894 GCA_036488975.1 Rhizomicrobium sp.
TGAACGACCACGCCGTGGAATGCTTCCGCCACGCCGAATGCGCGAAACTGGGCGCGAGAAAACATGATGCGAAACGGAGATGACGCTTCCCGACGCGCTCGGCATCTTCGGTTCGCTGCTGATTGTCATCGCGTATTTCGCGAACCTGCGCGGCGCGCTCCCGAACACCGGGCTGGCCTATCCGCTCCTCAATCTGGTCGGCGCGTTGTTGATTCTCTTTTCGCTCTGGTGGGCGTGGAACACGGCTGCCGCCGTGATGGAAGGCTTCTGGGCCGCCATCAGCGCCTACGGCTTGATTCGTGCGGCACTCGCGCGCAGTCAGCCGCGTCCGCGGCCGCGGTAGGGCGAAACACCATGATCGGGAAGAGCTACTCCGGCGGCCAATTTGCCCGTCTGCCAGAACACATCGATGGGGATGCCGCCGCGCGGATACCAGAAGCCGGCGATGCGCAAGAATTTTGGCTTGATCGCGGCCACGACGCGTTTGCCGATCAGCACCGTGCAATCCTCGTGGAACGCGCCGTGGTTGCGGAAGCTCGCCAGGAAGAGCTTCAGCGATTTGGATTCGAGAAGCGACTTTGCCGGCGCGTAGTCGATCACGAAAACCGCGAAATCGGGCTGGCCCGTGATTGGACACAAGCAGGTGAATTCCGGCGCCGTGAAGCGCACGATGTAGTCGGTGTCCGAATGCGGATTGGCAACGGCGTCGAGCCTCGCCTCGTCCGGCGACCGCGGCAGCGCCACCGGACGACCGAGCTGCAGGGATCGATTGCGTCGCGCCATGGCGCGGGCTTGTGGCCCGCGCCATACGCCATGGTCAAGCTACATCTTGGCGATCTGCGACCGCCCCTGCTCGCGCAACGGCGCCAGCGCGTCGGTCCATTTGCTCAGCTCGTTGAGCAGCGCAGCGGCGCCCTGCTCGTTGAACTCGTTGGCGGTGAACACGCCGTCCTTGATCTGCGCAAATACGTTCGGCAGCCACACATTCTCCGGGATCGGCATCATCTTCAGCGTTGCGATGGTGGGCTTGATGGCATGGGTCGAACGCCCGCCGCCGGAAATGCCGCCATAGCCAACAAGCCCGACGGCTTTGTACTGCCACTCCCAGAACAGGTAATCGAGCGCGTTCAACAACGAAGGCGGCGGACCGTAGTTGTATTCGGGCGTCACAAAGACGAACGCATCCGCCTCGTTCACGCTCGCGCTCCAGCGCTTGGTGTGCTCGTGCTCGTAGTGCCGCCGCGCGGGATGCTGCGGCTCGTCCAGCACCGGCAGGTTGAATTCGGCCAGGTCGACAAGCTGCGCATCGAACTTGCCATGCTGTTGCGCGAATTCGTGAAACCATTTGGCCAGCACCGGCCCGACGCGGGTCGGGCGCGTGCTGGCGATCAGAACGTGAAGCCGGGGTGCCATGTCATGTCTCCTTCAAGGCTGGTTACCGGGAGTAACTCACACTACATTGGTGACTGCCGGTAAACTGGGCACCGGCCAGAGAAGGCGCAAGAAGGCACATCGATGACACGCAGTCACCCCCATGTAACCGGAGACTGCCGCGCGATCAGCGGCGTGCTGGCCCGTATCGGCGACAAATGGTCTGTGCTGATTGTATCGCGGCTGGGCAATGGCCGCATGCGGTTCAACGAGTTGAAGCGGGATATCGGTGGTATCTCCCAGCGCATGTTGACGCTGACCTTGCGCAATTTGGAGCGCGATGGGCTGATCACCCGCACAGTGTTTCCCACCGTGCCGCCCCGCGTCGACTACGAACTCACGCCGCTCGGCCGCTCGCTGCTCATTCCGGTCAGTGCTCTGGGAGACTGGGCAACCCGCAATCGGAGCAAGATCGAAGAGGCCCAGGCGCGCTTCGATCGCGGCTGCACGGAAGGTGGCAAGAAATCGCTACGTCCGCAGCCACGTCGCCCTGCGTCCGCAGCAGCTCCGCCGCGCTAAGCGTGAATACGACATGGTGCGGCGCATGGTCGCCTAGTTGCCGCATGCACGCTCAGCGCTTAGGTTCGCCGCCGTCGGGATGTCTTTGCGATCGCACAGGAATTCGTTTCGAGAGTGCCCGAAAAAGAAGAAGACGTGCTGGCCTTCGTCAGCGCCACGGTCAAATCGATCTGGGCGCTGGAGCTCCTGCTGCTCATGTACCGCGAGCGGAATCGCGCGTGGCAGATGGACGATCTGGTGCGCGAGTTGCGCGCGAGCACGGTCGTGGGGCGCGAGGCGCTGGCGAGCCTTGCCGCGGCCGGTCTCATTGCCGCGGATGAAGATGGGTGCTTCTGCTATCGCCCGGCATCAGAGCAGCTCGATTCGTTCGTGGGGGCGGCGCGGTCTCTCTATCTCGCCAAGCCGCTTGCGGTGATCAACGCCATCGCGACCGCGCCCAACGAGAAACTGCGCATCTTCGCCGATGCCTTCCGGCTGAAGGAATGAACCGATGACGATCTGGGCTTCCGCGGTTTACCTCCTCTGTCTGCTTACGAGCTTTATCTGCGCGCTGCTGCTGGTGCGCAGCTATCGCCGCAATCGCACAACACTTCTCCTCTGGAGCGCGGCGTGCTTCGCACTGCTCGCGATAAACAATTTGCTGGTGGTGCTGGATATCCTGGTGCTGCCGGATGTCGATCTCAGCCTGGCCCGCAACCTGTGCAACGTGATCGCAGTGGGCACGCTGCTGTACGGCTTTACCTGGGAGCTGGAACGATGACGTCCCAACTGAACGCGTTTCTTTCCGGAGCCTCGACCGCAGGCTTCCTGGTTGCGAGCCTGTTCTTCTTCAGCTTCTGGCGGCGCACGGCGGATTGGCTGTTCGTGGCGTTCGGGCTCGCGTTCCTGCTGCTGGCCGCCAATCAGGGCATTCTCACGATCGCGCAGGTTCCCGCCGAGCACCG
>DASXGS010000292.1:0-3433 GCA_036488975.1 Rhizomicrobium sp.
TCGCCGATGTCCTCTTGCAGGCACGCCGCGCCGCCTAGAGCGCGGTTGCACTTTCGGTTAAAATCCCCATCTCCAATCCTCCGGCTTTCGGCGCGTGTGGGCGTCAAGGGGCGGATTACCCGCGGGGCTATGTCACTTCGGCCGTTGCTGTCACGGGGCAGGGGCTGCAAAATGCGCGTTTGCCTTAGGCCTCAAGAGACCTGACCGAGCACGATGCTGAAGAACATCTCCATTCGCGGCGCGCGCGAGCACAATCTGAAGAATGTCGACGTAGAGATTCCGCGTGACACGCTGACTGTCATGACCGGGCTTTCCGGCTCCGGCAAATCCTCGCTCGCGTTCGACACCATTTATGCCGAGGGCCAGCGGCGATATGTGGAGTCGCTTTCGGCCTACGCACGGCAGTTCCTTGAACTGATGCAGAAGCCCGATGTCGACCACATCGAGGGCCTCTCGCCCGCCATTTCCATCGAGCAGAAGACCACCTCGCGCAACCCGCGCTCCACCGTCGGCACCGTCACAGAGATTTACGACTACCTGCGTTTGCTGTTCGCGCGGGTGGGTGTGCCCTATTCGCCGGCTACCGGGCTGCCCATCGAAAGCCAGACGGTGAGCCAGATGGCGGACCGCATCCTGGCGCTGCCCGAAGGTACCCGGCTCTATCTGCTGGCGCCCATTGTGCGTGGCCGCAAGGGCGAGTACCGCAAGGAACTGGCCGAGCTGCAGAAGAAGGGATTCCAGCGCGTCAAGGTCGACGGCAAGTTCTACGAGATCGGGCAGTCGCCGGCGCTCGACAAGAAGCTGAAGCACGACATCGAGATCGTGGTGGATCGCATCGCGGTGAAGGCGGACATCGGCAACCGTTTGCCGGATTCGATCGAGACGGCACTCGGCTTGGCCGACGGATTGGTCATCGCCGAATTCGCGGACGAGAAAGACAAAGACGGCCTGCCGCGGCGCCTGCTGATGTCATCGAAATTCGCCTGCCCGGTGTCCGGCTTCACGATTCCGGAAATCGAGCCGCGGTTGTTCTCGTTCAACAATCCGCACGGCGCCTGCCCGGTATGCGACGGCTTGGGCACGCAGCTGTATTTCGATCCCATGCTGGTGGTGCCCGATCAGAGTCTCACCTTGCGGAAGGGCGCCGTCGCGCCGTGGTCGAAAACGTCTTCGCCCTATTACCTGCAGACGCTGGAGGCGCTGGGGCGGCACTACAAATTTTCGCTCAATGACCGCTGGGACGATCTGCCGAAGAAGGCGCGGGATGTCATCCTCTACGGTTCCGGCGAGGATGAGATCAAATTCATCTACGACGACGGCCTGCGCCGCTACGAAACGAAGAAGGCGTTTGAAGGCGTCATCCCGAACCTTGAGCGCCGCTTCAAGGAGACCGACTCCTCGTGGATCCGTGAAGATATGGAACGCTACCAGGACACCTCGCCGTGCGAGGAGTGCGGCGGCTACCGGCTGAAGCCGGAGGCGCTGGCGGTGAAGATCGCCGGGGTGCACATCGGCGAAGTGTGCGAAAAATCCATCCGCCATGCCGACGAGTGGTTTCGCACTGTCGACAAAAAGCTGAACAGGCAGCAGCAGGAGATTGCCGCGCGCATTCTGAAAGAGATTCGCGAGCGATTGCGATTCCTCAACAATGTTGGCCTCGACTACCTCACCCTCAGCCGCAATTCCGGCACGCTTTCCGGCGGCGAAAGCCAGCGCATTCGCCTTGCCTCCCAAATCGGTTCGGGGCTGACGGGCGTGCTCTATGTGCTCGACGAACCGAGCATCGGCCTGCATCAGCGCGACAACGCCAAGCTGCTGGAATCCCTCAAAGGCCTGCGCGATCTCGGCAACAGCGTCATTGTGGTTGAACATGACGAAGAAGCCATTCGCACCGCCGACCACGTGATCGACATGGGGCCGGGCGCCGGCATCCACGGCGGCCACATTGTTGCCGAGGGCACGCCCGAAGACATCATGCGCAACCCGAACAGCCTCACGGGCAAGTATCTCGTCGGGCTGGAGCAGATCGCCATTCCGGAAGAGCGCCGCAAGCCGGCGTTCAACCGCAAGGTGAAAGTGGTCGGCGCGCGCGGCAACAATCTGAAAAACGTCACCGCGGAGATTCCGCTCGGCAGGTTTACCTGCATCACCGGCGTTTCCGGCGGCGGCAAATCCACCCTCATTATCGCGACGCTGTTCAAGTCCGCCGCGCGCAAGCTGAACGGCGCGCGCGAGCATCCTGCACCGCATGACCGCATAGACGGGCTCGAATTTCTCGACAAGGTGATCGATATCGATCAGTCGCCGATCGGACGCACGCCGCGTTCGAACCCGGCCACCTATACCGGTGCGTTCACGCCGATCCGCGATTGGTTCGCCGAGCTGCCGGAAGCAAAGGCGCGCGGCTACGCGCCGGGGCGGTTCTCGTTCAACGTGAAGGGCGGGCGCTGCGAAGCATGCCAGGGTGACGGCGTCATCAAGATCGAGATGCACTTCCTGCCCGACGTCTACGTGCAGTGCGACGTGTGCAACGGCAAGCGCTACAACCGCGAAACACTGGAAGTGAAGTTCCGCGACTACTCGATCGCCGACGTGCTCGACATGACAGTGGAAGCGGGCGCCGAGCTGTTCAAGGTGGTGCCGTCGATCCGCGAGAAGCTGGATACCTTGAAACGCGTTGGGCTGGATTACATCAAGGTTGGCCAGCAGGCGACGACGCTATCCGGCGGCGAAGCGCAGCGCGTTAAACTGTCGAAGGAATTGTCGCGCCGGGCCACCGGCCGCACGCTCTACATTCTCGATGAGCCAACCACCGGCCTGCACTTCCACGATGTGAAGAAGTTGCTCGATGTGCTGCATGAGCTGGTGGACAACGGCAACACCGTTGTGGTGATCGAACACAATCTGGAAGTGATCAAGACTGCCGACTGGATCATCGATCTGGGGCCCGAAGGCGGCGACGGCGGCGGCGAAATCGTGGCGGCCGGCACGCCGGAAGACGTGGCGAAAGTCGCCCGCTCCTACACCGGCCAATACCTTAAGCCATTGCTGAAGACGTCACAACGCCGCCTGCAGGCAGCGGAGTAAAGATATAGCTTGGCTACCAAATCACCTTGGTCCCAAAGGCCTTGAACACCGGATCGGCGGTCACGAGCGGCATGTCTTCGATGCGCGATTGGGCGGCCAGCATGCGGTCGAACGGATCGCGATGCCGGCCGGAAAGGAAGCCGGCGGTACGCGCGTGGATGGTCGAGATTGCCAGCGGTTGAAAATTGTTCCGTCCAATCGCCACATCGAAATTCTCCGCCAGTTCGCGTGCGTCGGCCCATTTTCCGATGCGCACCTTGGTTGCAAGCTCCCACGCAACCACAGCGCTGATGTAAACCTCGTTGTCGCCATCGGCGATTGCGGTTCGCGCCGCTTGGCTGAGGCG
>DASXGS010000296.1:0-7552 GCA_036488975.1 Rhizomicrobium sp.
CATGGCGACATCCTCGATGGGTGCGCCGATGGTGCTGCGCTGTGGCGCGTGATAGCGCGGCGCCTCGATGATCACTTCTTCCGGCGGCGGCCCGTCATAGCCCGGCGCTGTACGATACGAGTACGTGTACTCCTGCGCGGACGCCGCAGAGGCCGCAAGGCCAAAGGCTGCAACCGCGCTGGCGAGAAGCGCAATTTTGCACGGAACGTGCTTGGTTATGGACATCGGCTGAACTCCCGTTCGCTGAATGCCCCTCGTCATTTACAGAACGCGGCGCCGCTGCGCGCGGTTTCGGATCATTTGTTAGTTACGGTGCACGGAAAACCGCTCCCTTCTTCATCACGAATGAAACCTGTTTAAGCGCGCCGACATCGGTAGTCGGATCGCCGAACACCGCGATCAGGTCGGCGAAAAAACCAGCATCCAGCTTCCCGAGATCTTGCTGGCGGCCGATGATGCGTGCGTTCACGGATGTTGCGGCGGCAAGCGCTTCGGCGGGTTTCATGCCGAGGCGCACCATCCAGGCGAGTTCACGCGCGTTCTCGCCATGCGGGAACGGGCCAACATCGCTGCCGCAGCCGATGGTCACACCTTCCATCCGCGCATTGCGAAAGCACCGCTCTGCCGCCTGCATCGACTCAGTGGGATCGGATTCGCCCCGCACATAGCCGCGGAAATATTCGCTGAGCGCCTCGACAACGGTAAGCGTCGGCAAAAAGGCGACGCCCTTCTCGCGCATCAACGCAAAGGTCTCTCGGCTGCCGCCGTAGCCATGCTCGATGGTCTGCACCCCGGCGCGTGCGGCACGCTGCATCGCTTCGTCGGTCATCGCGTGCACGGCGACGGGGCGGCCGAGATCGTGCGCCGCTTCCACCGCGGCGCGTAATTCTGCTTCGGAAAATGTCGGCCGCGTTTTGCCGCCTGGTCCGGCGCGATAGTCGCCATACAGTTTGATCCAGTCGGCGCCGTGCGATGCCTCGAGCCGTACCGCGCGCACCAACTCATCGACGCCGCTCGCTTCCAGCGCACCCTGGGGGAAGCAGCAATCGGTGCGGTAGTTGCGCCGCGCCGGACCGTACGAACCGGTGGCAACGATGGCACGGCCCGCCACGAACAGACGCGGGCCTTTGATGATGCCATCTTCAATAGCGCGTTTCAGCGACACGTCGGCGTAACCGGCGCCTTCAGTGCCGAGATCGCGCAACGTGGTGAAGCCGGCCATCAGGGTGGCTTCGGCATGGCGGACGGCGCGCGCGGTGCGGTATGCCTCCGTCTCCTTCAGCACCTGATCGTCCCACGACGTTTCGTTGTAGGGGTGCAGAAAGAGATGGGAATGCAGGTCCATCAAACCGGGCAGCAACGTTGCGCCGCGGAGTTCGATGGTTTCGCAGTCGCCGATATCGCCGATGGATTGACGCGGGCCGGCTGCGGCGATGCGCTCGCCTTCCACCAGCACGCACCAGCCACGATGCGTTTCGCCGTCGGTCCAGATTTGATCGGGGGCGAGGAGAATGCGCTTGCCGCTCATGACATCACAAGGAAACGGGCGCCACACTATCGCATGACGCCCGCCATTCCTATGCGAAGAGATGCTCGCGTGGTCAGCGATAAAGCTCGCGCTCTCTGCGAACCTGATCCACCGTGTACGGAGTGGCGGCCGGATCGAAACCTTTCCAACCCGCGGTTCTATAGGCTGTGGCTCTTGTCGCGGCGCTGACGCCGGAACGGTCCAGGATCGCCTGATAGCGGCCAACGTCGCTGTCGTTTACCCGTGCAACCACCAGCGCGCCACCGCGCCGGATAGCCTCGGCGTAAACGTCCGCATCGTCTTTGCTCACGCCGGATTCCACAAGCGCGCCGACGACGCCGCCGGTCACACCACCTGCCACAACGCCGGCAAGCGTCGAAGCCGCCCAGCCGGCAGCGACGATGGGACCAATTCCGGGGATCGCAAGAAGACCAAGACCCGCAGCCAACCCCGCCGCGCCTGCGGCGACGCCACCGATCGTTGCGCCTTTTGCGGCGCCTTCCTTGCGATCGTCGACGCCGTCGCGATCCTTGTCGTGCTTCGCGTCAACGTAGGTCACGTCGCTCTTGTCGTTCTTGTGCCACTCGTCGGCGTTGTTTGCGACGATGCTGATGTCGCCATCATCGAGGCCAGCAGCCTGGAGCTCGCGCGCTGCGGCCTGCGCGGAAGGATAATCGTTGTAGAGATGGGAAATCGTCTTTGTCATTGCGGTTACTCTCTGTTTCTGTTTGTGGGTATCCCGATGGTCACTCGGCGTTGACGTTGCCTTGGTAATCGAGGCTGACGTGCACTTTCTGGCCGTCCTTCATGGCCATGCCGCGCCACACGCCGGTGCTGTCTTTCTTCAGCTTCGTCACCTTGGTGTAGCCCTTTGCCTCGATGTGAGAGCGGGCTTCCGACATCGTGAAGCTGTTGGCGCCCTTGACAGGCATGTTCGAGTTGTTGCTGTCCTCCGACTTGACGGCGGAATTTTGTGGTCCCGATTGCGCCGGTGCCTCGGCAAAGGCTGAAGCACCATTCAGGACGAGCGCGAGGGTTGTCGCGGCGAGCGCGGCTTTGTGCATGAAGGTCTCCAATGTCTGGACGAAAGGCGGTGGTACAACCCTCGGCACACTGAGAAGTTCCGCCACTGCTCTGTTACGGTCGACGTGCGCAAATGATAACGGGCGTCACGCTTTCGCACGACGCCCGTAACTTAACTCAGGTGAAAACTTACGCCGCGACGCCGATCACGGCTTTCGTCTCGAGGAATTCCTCAAGGCCGAATTCGCCGCCCCATTCGCGCCCGTTGCCGGACTGCTTGTAGCCGCCGAACGGCACACCGAAATCTACCGGCGCGCCGTTCAGATGCACGTTGCCAGTGCGGAGCTGCGCGGCAACTTCCTTCGCCTTCTCGATGCTGCCGGCCTGGACATAGCCCGACAACCCGTAGGGCGAATCGTTGGCCATCTCGATCGCCTGCTCTTCCGAGTCGTACGGGATCATGGCGAGCACCGGCCCGAAGATTTCTTCGCGCGCGATGGTCATGTCGTTGCGCACATCGGCGAACAGCGTGGGCCGCACGTAATAGCCGCGGTTCATGCCCTCGGGCCGTCCGGCGCCGCCGGTCACCAGACGGGCACCTTCCTCGATGCCCTTTTGAATCAAGCCTTGGATCTTGTTGTACTGCGTTTCGCTCACCACCGGGCCGATGCTGCCGGGCGTTCCGTCGCCGATCTTGGTGGCTTCCATCGCCGCCTTCACCATGCCGGCGATTTCATCCTGGTTCTTGCGCGGTACAAACATGCGCGTGGGCGCGTTGCAGGACTGGCCGGAATTGGTCATCAGGCCGCCCATCTCTGCCTGCACGGCTTTCTTGAAATCGGCATCTTCCAGCACGATGTTCGCCGACTTGCCGCCGAGCTCCTGCGCGACGCGCTTCACCGTATCGGCGGCGGACTTCGCCACCTGGATTCCGGCGCGCGTCGAACCGGTGAACGACATCATGTCGATGTCCGGATGCTTCGACATCGCGTCGCCGACCGTCGGGCCGTCGCCATTGACGAGATTGAACACGCCCGCCGGCACGCCGGCTTCGTGCATCACTTCGGCGAACAGGATGCCGTTCAGCGGCGCGACTTCGGACGGCTTCAGTACCATGGTGCAGCCCGCCGCGAGCGCGGGGGCAACCTTCGCCGCGATCTGGTTGATCGGCCAGTTCCACGGCGTGATGAGGCCGCACACGCCGACCGGCTCGTAGCGGATCATGTTCTTGCCGCGCGTGGTTTCGAACTGGAAATCGGTGAGCGCCTGCAAGGTGGTGCCGATGTGCCCCAGCGCGGATGGCGCCTGGGCCGCTTTGGCGAGCCACATCGGCGCGCCCATCTCCTGATGGATCGCGCTCGCGATTTCGTCGAGGTGCTTCTGGTAGGCGGCCATGATGGCCTGCAGGAGCTCGATGCGCTCCTTCTTGGAGGTGCGCGAGAAGGTGCGGAAGGCGCGCTTGGCCGCGGCCACCGCCTTGTCCACATCGGCCTTCGAGCCGAGGCTGATGCGGGCGAATGCCTCTTCGTTCGACGGATCGATCACCTCGAGCGTTTTCGGCTCGACCGGGTCCACCCATTTTCCATCGATATAGAATTGCAGCTTGTTCAGCATGATCGGCTCCTTCGTGCAGCGTCTGTGGGGATGGCTTTTCCCCATTATAGACGCTGACCGGCAAGCGGCCAATCACGAATGGCGATGCGGCGGCTGTTGCGTTGTCGCGATTTTGTGGGCTTTTCGCATGGCGGCCGCACAACGTGCGAGCGTAACAGCGGGTGGGTGTCTCGATGAGGTAGAGGACGCGCCGCGGCTGCCGCGGCAGGAGCTTCGACAGCAGCGCGAGCTGCGCCCGGAGCATCCGCACGTAGCCGTTCAGGTCGCGGCCGAATGCGCGGAAGGCAGCGGTATGGCAACCGGATGTCTGCGCGTTGCGGTTGCCCCGCGGCGCCCCGCCTTTGGATTTGATCTGCAACGTCGGCCGTGCGGCCGGATCGATACTGGCTCTCCCCCTGCGAAGCGGGGGGAGTACGGCCGCAGGCCGGGAGGGGGGCGTTGCCACCGTGCGGCGTTCGCCCCTTCCACCGCACTCTTCGCGAACACGCTCGCGCGTGCTTCGCTCAGCGGTCCCCCTCCCCCGCTCCGCGGCGGAGGAACCGTTCAGGCACGCGGGGGAGGATAAGAACGACAAGCCATTGCTATCACTGTAAATTCCCCTTCGGGTTGTTTTGCGGGTTTGGCAGGGGGGTCCCTCCCCCTCCCCCGGCAGATGCGGCAAGCCCGGGAGCCGAAGGCGCGGAAGCATGGGTAGCGCGCCAGCGTGACGAAGGTCAGCGATCACGCTGCCGGCCGCCGCCATGGCGTTCGAAACGCGCAAAAAATGCCCAACCCAGGCGGAGCACAGGTTCAGGTGCCCCGCGCGCAACGCGGCTATCGCCCGGTCGCGGCATGCCTCCAGCAATGTCAGTTGCGCCCGCAGCTGCCCTTCCAAGGCTCGGGTCAGCTCTATGCCTTCTTCTTCCGTAAAGAACAATATAGGAACAAACGCTGGAGGCGTCAATCCTGCCAGATCACCACCAGCCTTTGGGCATCCGGGTTCCTATCCGCTGGCTTGCGGTCCAGATGGTCCAGTCGTCGATAAAGTCTCGCGCCTGTTGCTGGACGCAGTCTTCCGCCCGCCGGATGGCCTCCTCCGGGGAATCGAAGCTGCCCAGATCCGTCAGATTCAGCCGAACCTCCCATTTCCGGGTCTCTGCCTTCAGGCGGATGCTGGCGTTGAGCAGGTTGCCAAGCTCAAGGCTGTAGGCGTGGACCGCGCCATGCCCACCCTGCCATTTGGTCCATCTCGCCTTCACAGAACGATATGAGAACAGTCACCGGAGGGGTGCAAGGGGAATCAAGAAGGCGTACGCGATCCTTACGCTGATACGACCGACTAGCCGGCGTTGTCTGGAGGAGCTGCGGCCATTTCCGACAGGGCTTTCTTTGCGCGGTCGTTCTTGGGGTCGAGTGCGAGCGCGCGGGTGAATTCCCGCTTTGCATCCTCGGTGCGATTGGCGGTGCGATAGGCGCGGCCAAGCCCGAAGGCGGCGCCGCTCGAGTTGGGATAGGCCTGCGCATTGCGTTCAAGCAGTGCGACGGCCGACTTCTGATCGTCCATCTTCAGGATCTGATAGCCGATCGCCTGGACCGCGTCGTCGGTGTTCACATCGCGATGCGCCGCACGGAAATCGTCGTAGCTCCAAAGCACAGCCGCGACATCCTCGCGTTCCGCAAACAGCTTCTGCATCCAATCCTGCAGCGGTGACTGCTGCAGCTTCGGCGGCGAGAACACCGCCGGATCGAATTCGCGGTTCACGACGATGGATGTCGTCTTGAATTCGTTCAACACCTTGCCTGTCGCGATATCCGTTTCTTTGCCTTCGAAGGCAAAGCGCACGCCGTTGACGGTTCTGTAATCGCTGAACAAGGTCTGGCTTGTCACCTTTGCGCCGAACGCGTGAACGGGCGCCACTTTTCGGGAGGCGATCCAAACCCAGCTCTGCGCATCGACAAACTCATCTTCCTCGAAGCCGTCGCGCATGCGAAGCCGCAGATGGTAGGCGGGCCGGTTGGAAATTTCCTCAGGGCCGATGAGTTCGATGGTCGAGCCCTGCTCGGCGGCATCGGCGAGCGGACTGACGACAGAAAGGCCGTGGCGTGAGGCCGCGGACGCCGCGCCTACCGTCCGCAGCACGATTCCGGGATCGCCATAGAACTCCCACGCGCTGCCGTCATAGCCCTCCTCGAAATCCTTCGAGCGTTTGTCCGGATCGCCGACCAGCTTGTAGTACGGCCTCATCTTGGCCATGACGGCATCGAAGCTGTCGCTGCCTTCCACATACTTGCCTTTGATGAGGATGGTGCGGACCGCCTGCACGTTCCGCTCGCCGCCGATCGCGTCGATGTAATGCGCGAGGATCGAACGGGCGGAGGGCAAGCGCGCGGCCGCGTGTGCAGCGCATGCCGGATTCCACACTGCTGCTGCAATCGAAAGCGCCACGCCCATCAGGCGCGAGTACGATGGAATTGCCAAATAATCCTCCAGCCCAGACCGCAGGGACAGTAGCGTCTGTCACAGACGGAGGTTGGGACCTGGAGTTTCACTGCCATCACGTCTTCGTGCGGTTGTCGCCGCCGGCGAGTGTCAACCGCTTCCGCCCAATGCGTGAGCCGATGGCCTAGTAGGGTGGGTTGACGACGACGTAGCCCTCGCCTGACGGCTGGTACCAGGACCCACCGCAATAGTAGTACGAATACCCGCCATACCACGTGGTCGAACATGCGGATGGAAGTTCATACGCATAGGTCCCGACGGCCGCCGCTCCGATGGCCGCGCCAACGGCCGCACCGGCCGCAACAGCACCCCAACCGTTGCCCCAGTAGCCGCCGTGCCAGCCACCATTACCCCAGTAGCCGCCGTGCCAGCCACCGTTACCGCCGCCATTGCCGCCGCCGTTCCAATTTCCGTTGCCGTTACCGTTCCAGCGTCCTCCGTTCGGGCCACCCAGACCTGCATTGGCGATGGGGTTGCTGACACTGGGGCGGCCCCCCGCGCCGTTGCCGTTCCAGCGTCCGCCGGCCGGACCGTTCAATCCGCCGTTCGCCATGCGGTTGCCGACACTACCGCGGTTGGCAAGCCCACCGTGGTGTCCAAATCCGCCACGACTGCCAAACCCGCCGTGGTGTCCAAAACCTCCGCGGTGTCCGCCGCCGCGCATTCCACCGCCGCGCATTCCACCGCCGCGGCCGCCACCACCACGGCCACCGCGCGCATCTGCGGAGATATCCGCGAGGGTCGACAGGGCAAAGATTCCGGCAAGAGCCGAGGCGAACAAACCGATCCGATTGATTTTGAGCTTCAACATGACAGCCTCCGTGTGGGCCCGGTTTCCCCCCCACGAGGCTCGCGTTCGGCGACATTGCTCACTTACCGGCCGCCAAACCATTGGGCTTTCGCCTTAT
>DASXGS010000319.1:0-5460 GCA_036488975.1 Rhizomicrobium sp.
TGGGCTCCAGTACGCTGCTGGGAAAGCCGGGCGGCACCGGCCTCTTGCGCGCCGACGAAGTCACTTACGACACACAATCCCGGATTGTTGTTGCGACAGGCCATGTCGAGATCGACTACAACGGCCGCATCCTGCTCGCGGAAAAGGTCACCTATGACCAGAACAAGGATGTCGCCACCGCCGATGGGCAGGTTTCCGTGCTGGAACCCGACGGCACGGTTGCATTCGCGAGTCATGCGCAGCTGACGAACCAGCTGCGCGACGGTGCGGCCGAGGGCTTCAGCGCGCTGATCGGCAAGACCGGCCGTTTCGCCGCGATCCGTGCGACGCGCACGGTCAACGGCACGATCATGACCGGCATTCATGGCGTGTTTTCAACCTGCAAGGTTTGCAACAAGCCCGGGCAACGTACCCCACTCTGGCAGGTACGCGCCGCGAAGGTGGTGTGGAACGAGCCGCAACACGAGATCACCTATCGCGATGCGGTGTTCGAGCTGTTCGGAATTCCAATCGCCTATACGCCCTACATGAGTCAGCCCGACCCCAGTGTGAAACACCGAAGCGGATTGCTGGCCCCCGAACTTGGCTCTTCCAGCGTGCTCGGTCAGTTCGTCCGCCTCCCGGTGTACGTCGCGCTCAGCGATTCCCAGGACATGACCCTTTCGCCCATGTTCACGACGAGCGCCGGCGCGCTTGTGGAAGGCGAATATCGCCAGCGTTGGAACGACGGTGGGATGTGGTTACAGCCGGCCGTGGCCTACAATCCGAATGGCGGTCTGGATGAACACCAGCATGAGTGGTACAGTTCGCTATTCGGTTCGGGAAGAATTCCTCTTATCGACCAGGGATGGAAGCTCGGCTTCGATGCTCAGCTCACCTCGAACGAAACCTTCCTGAAGCGTTACGGTCTTTCCGATCTCGACCGCCTCGTGAACGACCTCTTCATTGAAGGGATTTACGGGCGCAGCAGGTTTGCCATTACCGGCTACTACTTCCAGGGCCTGCGCATCACAGACAATCAAAAATTTTTCCCGATCGTTTTGCCGCTCATCGAGTACACCTACATTCCCGAGCACGATCTTTTCGGCGGGCAGTTCCGCTTCGACCTGAACACCGCCGTGGTGACCCGCGATGCCGGGCCAGACAGCCAGCGCGCCACCGCCGAAGCGCGCTGGCGCTTGCCGCTGGTGACGGACAACGGCCAGATGATCACGATCCAGGGGGACGTTCGTGGCGACGTGTTCCGCGTTACCAACAACGATCTCACAGACTTTCCGGATATCCCGACGAAAGCGAATTACATCTACCGTGGCCTGCCCTACATCGCGGTGGATTGGCGATGGCCGTTTGTCGCCAACAACAGCATCGGCAACACGTCATTTGTGCTCCAACCGATCGCGCAGGCGATCCTCGCTCCATATGGCGGGAACCCCAAGGGCATTCCTAACGAGGAAGGCAGCGATTTCGAACTCGACGACAACAACATCTTTCGTTTCGAGCACCTGCCGGGCTACGATCTGGTGGAAACTGGGCCGCGCGCCAATGCGGGATTGCAGGCCACCGCCTACTTTCCGTCTGGCTCAACGGAGCTGCTGCTCGGAGAGGCGTTCCGGCTGAAGCCCGATCCGAATTTCGGGCCGCTGCTTGGCATCGAGCAGAATGCTTCCGACATCGTCGGCCGCTTCACGATCAAGTTCCCGCCGCACTTCACGATCACGCACCGCGTGGATATCGACCAGAAGACCGGCAATTTCCGCCGCAATGAAGTGTATCTCGACGCGACCTGGGGTCGTTCGATCCTTGAAATCAGCTATCTCAAGCTTTCGGAGCAAGAAGCTCTGCTGGGCCTCGACTCGCGCGAGGAAGTCAACGGTCAGGCGACGATTGGCCTCTTCGATCATTGGGCGGTGTTTGCCGGCGCCCGACGCGATCTGGAAAACGACCGGATGCTCGATAATGAGCTGGGCGTCGGCTACCAGGACGAGTGTCTTGGCTTTTCGCTCTCCTACCGGCGCGACTACACCAGCGATCGCGACGTACCGCCCTCAACCTCGGTTCTCTTCCGGGTGCGCCTGAACACCAGCAACGAAACCCCGCCGCTTTCGGACATCTTCCCCCGCCACGTTTTCACCACGCCTTGAATCCAAAGCGAAATTGCGTATTGTCCGCCCAGCCGGGGTTCCCGCGGTGGGACGGACGCCGGGACCGCACCCCTCAATTGCAGAGTTGAAGACAGTCCGTTGATTGCGCGCATCTATCTCTATCCCTTGGTAGGCCTTGCGGTCCTTGCCGGCGCCGGCACTGCGCCCGCCGCCGCTCGGGTGAGGGCAACGCCTCCGAAGCAGGCACAATCCGTCGCGCCCGCGACGCCGGCCACCCAGCCCGGCATCGAGCCCTTGCTAAATGAGAACAATACGGACGGCGTGGCTGCGGTGGTCAACGATTCCGTGATCTCCGACTATGATTTGCGCCAACGGGTCTCGCTGTTTCTCGCCACCTCTGGCGTGCGGCCATCCGCCGAAAACCTCAAGGCAATCCGGCAGCAGGTGCTGACGCAGCTCGAAACGGAGCGGATGGAGATTCTCGAGGCTCAGAAAAAGAACATTTCCGTCAGCACGTCCGAGGTGGACAAGGCCATCGACAACATCCTGCACGACAATCATTTGACCATGGAGCAGATAAAGAAGCTGCTTTCCGGTGCGAACGTCGAGATGGCCACCTTCCGCAGCCAGATCGCTGCGCAGATCGCGTGGACGAAAACCGTGCAGGACGAATACGGCGACCGAGTGTCCGTTTCGGCCGATGATGTGGAGCGGGAGCTGCGACACCTCCAGGCCGGGGCCAGCAAACCGCATTTTCGGGTCGCTGAGATATTCCAGTCGGTGGACAATCCCGAACAGGATGCGACGGTGCTGAAAAACCTCCAGGGGTTGTTGCAGCAAATTCGCGCGGGCGCGCCGTTCGATGCGGTGGCGCGGCAGTTCAGCCAGAATCCCACCGCGGCGTCGGGTGGCGACCTCGGCGTGGTGCAGCAAGGCCAGTTGGTGCCGGAACTCGACGCGGCGCTTGAAAAGATGCGGCCCGGCGAGGTGACCGAACCGATCAAGGCGTCGGGTGGTTACTATCTGCTGATGCTGCGTGCCCGGATTGAGCCCGCTGGAACCAAGGTGCCAGATCCGGTCCAACAGGCAAGCGTCGATCCCAATGTGCTGCCGCTCGCGCGCCTGTTGCTGGCGATCGGCCCCAAGCCGCCCAAGCAGCTGTTCGAGAACGCTATGAAGGCGGCGGAAGTGTTGCGGCAAAATATCGAGGGCTGCGACCGCCTGCAGGAGATCGCCACCAAAATGAAAGGCGTGATGTATTTCGACCTGGGCAAGATGCAGCTTTCGAATCTGAGCCCCGAGATCCGGGGTGCCTTGGCGAAAACGCAACCGGGCGAGGTGGCGCAGCCGTTCCAGTCGCCCGCAGGCATCGAGCTGATCGTGCGTTGCGACAAGGCACCTCCGCGGATCGACGTGTTCCACATGCCAAGCCGCGATGAAGTCGAGTCGCAGCTCTACGAGGAGCAGATGGCGGTTTACGCGCGGCGCTATCTGCGCGATCTGCGCCGCGTCGCGAATATCGAAACCGCAGAGGACCGGGCGAAGAATGCCAAGTCCTCCGCCAGCCGCTGAACGGATCGCGAGAGACGCGCCCATCTTGATCACGATGGGCGAGCCCGGAGGCATCGGGCCGGAAGTTGCTGTCGCCGCGTTCCACGAACTGAATGGCAAGATGAACGCTCGGCCGCTCAAGCTCGTCGGCGATCCAAATGTTTTCCGCGCCTGCGGGCCGGTGCCTGACAATGCTCTAATCGAAAGCCACGCGGTGTCCGTTCCGCGCGCGCCCGGTGTCGCCGATCCTGCGAACACGCGGGCCGTCGTGGATGCCATCGACGAAGCGGTGGCGTTGGTGCGCAACGGCGCGGGCGCAGCGGTAGTCACCGCGCCGATCCACAAGGCCTCGCTCATGCAAGGCGGCTTCGAGCATGCCGGCCACACGCAATACCTGGCGCAAATCACCGGCGCTGATCGCGCGGTGATGATGCTAGTAGGCGGCGGTCTGCGTGTCGTCCCACTCACCATCCACATCCCCCTTGCCGAAGTGCCGCGCGCAATCACCAAGGAAGCCATCGTCGACACCGGCGAGATCGTGCTGCGCGCGCTTCGCCACGATTTTGGAATTGCATCGCCGCGGCTTGCCGTCTCGGGGCTCAATCCGCATTCGGGTGAAGACGGCGAACTCGGAACGGAAGAGCGAGACACCATTGCGCCTTCGGTGGAAGCGTTGCGGGGGACGGGGGCAGAAGTGCTGGGTCCGCTCCCCGGCGATACGATGTTTCATGAGCAGGCGCGCGCGCGGTACGACGCCGCGCTGTGCATGTATCACGACCAGGCGCTGATCCCGCTCAAGACTCTTGCATTCTGGAAAGGCGTAAATGTGACGCTGGGCCTGCTGATCATCCGCACCTCACCCGATCACGGCACTGCGCTGGACATTGCCGGCAAGGGTAAAGCCGATCCGCGCAGCATGATCGCCGCGATCCGGCTTGCCGCGCAAATGGCCGATGCGCGCGGCTGATCCACTGCCCCCGCTGCGCGATGTCATTGCGGCGCACGGAATCTCGGCAAAGAAATCTCTCGGACAGAATTTCCTCTTCGATCTCAACCTCACCCGCCGCATCGCTCGCGCGGCCGGGCCGCTGGAGAACACAACCATCTATGAAGTGGGGCCTGGGCCCGGCGGTCTTACCCGCGCGCTCCTGGCCGAAGGTGCTGCGCGCATCATTGCTGCCGAGCGCGATGCACGCTGCCTCGCGGCTTTGCAGGAAATTTCCGAGGCATTCCCGGATCGGCTGGAGATTGTAACGGCGGACGCCCTGGCGTTGGACGAACGGTCTCTGTTTGCGGATCACAGCGTCGCTGGACCGGTGCGTGTCGCGGCCAACCTCCCGTACAATGTGGGCACCGCGCTGCTGGTGAAATGGCTTTCTGCCGAGGCTTGGCCCCCGTGGTGGCAAAGCCTCACCTTGATGTTCCAGCGCGAAGTCGCCGAACGCCTGGTCGCGCAAACGCGCACCGCCTCGTACGGAAGATTGTCGGTGCTCACGCAGTGGCGGGCGCGCGCGCAGATTCTGTTCGATGTAAATCCTCGCGCTTTCACGCCGCCGCCGAAGGTGACGTCCTCGGTTGTCCGCGTCGAGACTTTGCCTGAGCCCGTGGCACGGGCCAGCCTTGCGGATCTGGAAGCCGTGACCGCCGCCGCCTTCGGCCAGCGGCGAAAAATGCTGCGGCAGAGCCTGAAGGCGCTCACACCGGATCCGGAGCATTTGCTGCGCAAGGCAGACCTTCCGCCCACCGCTCGCGCCGAAGAGCTTTCCGTTGTGCAGTTTGCCGCGCTCGCCCGCGCGCATGCCGCAGT
>DASXGS010000231.1:0-4607 GCA_036488975.1 Rhizomicrobium sp.
GTGGCGTGGTTCGTGTTTTGGTTAATCGTGCTGCTGGGCGCCGTGCAATTTCTCCTGCTCGCGCTGAACGGGAAGATGAACGAAGAATTGCGGCACTTCAGCGTGAACCTGGTGCAGTATCTGTGGGAATTGCTCGCCTACATCACCTTCGTGCGCGATGACCAGCCGTTCCCGATCGGACGCTTCCCCAACCGCCCGGCTGCCTGAAGAAGGCCATCGCAGCCTTTGCGAGTTTTCGCTCGCGCCGGAGCTCGTTCATCTGAATCACGGCTCTTACGGCGCGGTGCCGCGCAGCGTGCAGGCTGCGCAGGACCGCCTGCGCGAGGAGATCGAGCGCGACCCCACCGGCTATTTTCAGTACCGATACCCAGCGGATGTGCGCCGTGCGATCGAAACCGCGGCGACGCGGTTCGGCGGCGCCGGTTCCGATTGGGTATTCTGCGAAAACGCCACCGCCGCGGTCAATGCGGTGCTTGCCTCATTACCCTTGAAACGGGGAGACGAGATCGTCACCACCTCGCACGCCTACGGCGCGGTGCTGAAGGCGATGCAGCTATGGGCAGCACGTAGAGACGCCGTTGTGCGGCTCGCGGAAGTCCCACCGCTTGTGGAAAGTGAAACGCAGGTGATTGAAGCGATTGCTGCCGCGTTCAGCAGCCGCACGCGCCTGCTGGTGGTGGATCACATCACCTCGCCGACGGCTATTGTTTTCCCGATCGCGGAGATTGTGCAGGCGGCGCGGGCGGCCGGCGTGCCGGTTCTGGTGGACGGCGCGCACGCGCCCGGGCAGGTGGAACTGGATGTGCCCGCGCTCGGCGCCGACTGGTACACCGGCAACGCGCACAAATGGTTCTTCGCCCCGCGCGGCTGCGGCCTTTTGTGGACTGCACCCCAATGGCAGGAGATCACCCGTCCGGCCGTGCTCTCCCACGGCACCGATCGCGGCTACACCGAATCGTTCGACTGGATCGGGACGCGCGATCCCAGCGCGTGGCTTTCGCTGCCCGCCGCCGCGGCGGCGTTCGACCGATTGGGAGGGACCGGCCTGATGGCGCGAAATCGGCGGCTGGCTGTTGAAGCGGCGGTTCTAATGACAGCCAAGATGAACGGCAAACTATCCGCCCCAGCCAGCATGCGTGCGGCAATGGCCTCGATCCTACTGCCGGGACGGGTAGGGTCGCCGGAAGAGGCCCAGAGGCTGCGGGCAGGCCTGCATCGCGCGGGCTTTGTGGTGCCCGTCGGCAGCTTGGGGGGCGGTCTTTGGCTTCGCCTTTCCGTACAGATCTACAATCAGCTTGCCGACTACCGCCGCTGCGCCGAGGCCTTGCTCACGCCTCTGGTTTGCTGACCGAGGAGCGGCGGCGTTTCAGGTAGCGCTACCAATGGGCGAGTGCCTGTGATCGTGATTCGCAGAGTGTGGCATTCCGGCGACAAGGCCTCAAATCACGTCCGCGATCGGGCTCTGGCGCTTGCCGGTACCAAACCCTTGCGCCAAGCTTGATTCAAAGAAACTGACTGCGTGTCACCGCCTGTGTCGGGGCGGCCATGCGAGCGGGCCCCGCTGCCCAGGCGGGCCACAAGGGGAGTTCGAAATGTCTGCACCGATTCGGCCCAGCCGGGCCCTTACGCTGACTGGCGCGTTGCTGCTGACCTCAGCTTTTGTGGCGCCCGCTTACGCTCAGGTGGAAGAGATCATCGTGACCGCCCAGAAGCGGGCGGAAGATATCCAGACTGTGCCGATCTCGATTACCGCCTTCTCAGCGCAGGATTTGCAGGCGCACCAGATCAACGAGTTCAAGGATCTGGTCTTCAACACCCCGAACGTCAGCTACACCAAGGGCAATTTTGCCGGAGCGAACTTTCAGATTCGCGGCATTGGCGTGACGGCTGTCGGGTATGACGCCGAATCTGGCGTTGCCGTCAATGTCGACGACGTCTTCCTGGCCTACCCGCTGTTGGCTGAAGCAGCGTACTTCGACCTCGACCGCGTTGAAGTGCTGCGCGGACCGCAGAGCACATTGTATGGACGCGGCGCGACGGGCGGCTCGATCAACGTCATTACCGCCAAGCCGGTGCTCGATGCCTTCCATGCCGATCTTGAAGGCACGATCGGCAATTACAGCGACAAAGAAGTGAAGGGCATGGTCAATATGCCCATCGTCGACGGCGAGCTGGGGATTCGACTAGCGGGCGACTGGCTGGACCGCGATGGCTTTGTGACCAACGTCGCCAACGGGCAGAAGATCGACTCACGCAACCTGTACTCGTTCCGCGGCAGCATCCGTTGGGAACCGTCGTCCCACACCACAGTCGATTTTGTTGCCGCCACGGAGCACGAGGGCGACAGCCGTATGCGTGCGCAGAAGCAGCTCTGCGCCAACGATCCCTCCGGCACCTTGGGCTGCCTGCCCTACGAGTTGACCAATGGGGCGATCAACCTGAATTCGACGCTGGGAATCATCGCGTCCAGCGTGCAGGGCATCAACAGCGCGTTTGCAGGCACTCCGCTTGCCGGCTTTGGCGCACTTCTCGGTCTCTATGACCTCAAACAGCCGGGGCCAGTCTGTATTCCCGGCGATCCGTGCAGCCCGAACGATCCGCGCAAGGTATTCACGGACTTCTCACCGCGGTACCGGGCAAATGACACCTTCTATGCCCTCAACTGGAACCAGACCTGGGCGGACTGGCTGAACTCAGCCCTTGTGCTCGGCTACGACCACGACGGCACCTGGTCGCAGGAAAGCTACAACAACGTGGCCGGGGCGCCCTTCGATCCGGCCCGGCTGGGCAATTGGGATACGTTCACCGGTGCGGAAGGAATTCTGCACGCGGTCCTGCTGAGCGGCGGTCCTGCCTACGCCAACAATTATGCCCCCTTCTTCACGACCGTGCCGGGATCGCTGCCTGAATCGAACGTCACCCATATGGGCGTCGCCGGCGGCTCCATCCGGAGCTTCTCACCGTCCGCGACGGCGTTCGACCAATCGGACTTCAAGTCGTCCCAATACTCTGCAGAAATGCGGTTCAACACCAATTTCGACGGGCCGGTGAACTTCCTGCTGGCGGGCTACTATCTGCGCCAGACGACGACCGGCGATTATTTTGTCAACGCGACGACCCTGGACTATCCGGCGATCCTGCTGGGCAGCATCTCGGGTCTGGGCGTGCCGATGTGCCAGGCCAAGGGCTGCGTGCTGGGCCCGTCGTTCTACCACAACGTCGGTGACTACAACTCGCTGGATTCGAAGGCCGTATTCGGCGAAGCGTACTGGAACGCCATCCCCGACGAGCTGAAATTCACCCTCGGCCTGCGCTGGACCGACGACAGCAAGTACCAGCGCGGCCGCATCGAGCTTTACAGCGGCCTGGTTCCAATCGGCTCCACGGATGAGAAAAACGCCATGGCGACCCTGGTGCAACAGGGTCAGATCGACTTCGATACCTCGACGCCCGAGCCCAGCCTTTGGCAGATCAATCAGGTCGAGTACCGGAAAGTCACCGGCCGCGCTGTGGTCGACTGGACGCCGAAGCTCGATTTCACCGACGCTACGCTGGTCTACGCGTCTTTTGCGCGGGGCTACAAGGCGGGCGGTTTCAACCCGGGTATTGAAGCCGGCCTGGGCGTTCCCAACAGCTATAGTCCCGAACAGATCGACGCCTTCGAGCTCGGCACGAAGAACACGCTGCTGGGCGGCACGCTGCAAGCCAACCTCGATGTCTGGTACTACAACTACAAGGGACTGCAAGTTTCCGCGATCGAGAACAACACATCGGTCAACCAGAACATCGATGCCAAGCTGTGGGGCGTTGAGGGCGAGTTCTTCTGGGCGCCGGAAAGCCATTGGCTGTTCACCCTGAACTTCGGCACGACGCATTCCGCCATCAACAACAGCCAATTGGTCGACGACCGCAATCCCGGTGCCGGCCGCAACGACGTTGTCGTGATCAAGGACGCGACGCTGGGATCGAATGTTGGCCAGAACTGCGTGATCTACATGATCAACGGCCAGACGACCACGCCGGCCGACAACGCCGTGTTCCAGGCGTTCGTCGATGCCAATGTCCCATCATTGTCAGGGTTGTTCTTCGCGCCACCCGGCGGTTCGAACCAGCTGGCCGCGCATGGTGTGCCGCACGTCAACTATGGCTCGTGCGCGGCGTTGCCCGAAGCGTTGCTCAATCCGTTCGGCTACAGCCGCGTCGATCCGACAGGCCACGGCACCGCCTCCGGCGCCTTTGTGAGCTTGAAGGACAACAATCTGCAGAACACGCCGGACTTCACCATCAGCCTTGGCGCCCAATACACATGGGAACTGGGCGGCGGCTACACGCTGGTGCCGCATGTCGACTACTACTGGCAGACGCAGATGTTCGGCCGCATCTTCAACGACCCCTCGGACAAGATCAAAGCCTGGGGCGTTGGCAATGCACTGGTCACGCTGAATGCACCGGACAGCCGATGGTACGCGACGGCGTGGGTCAGGAACTTCCTCAACAGGGACAACGTGACCGGCGAATACCTGACCAGCTCGACCTCCGGTCTCTACACCAACGAGTTCCTCGGCGATCCGCGCACCTACGGCCTGACCGTGGGCGTGCACTTCTAG
>DASXGS010000240.1:0-2356 GCA_036488975.1 Rhizomicrobium sp.
ACTAGGCAGCACAACGAACCCGTTTGGCAGGCTGGCGATTGCTTTCAGCAATTCCGCGGTGGCAGGAATGCTGCCGGTCGAGCCTGCGGCAACGACCAAACCGTCCGGCGGATTTGCCTGAAGACGCTGCGCAAGTGACCCGAGCGCCAGATTGCGCCGTGCCGCCGGATTCATCTTGCCTTCTTTGGCAAGCAGCTCAGGCCACTGTTTGTGCAACAGCGTGAGAAACGCTTTAACATCGGCCCAGTGTTGTGCGAATTGCGCCGGGGCGAGCTTGTCCAAATTTTTCAGGCTGGCGCCTTGTGTCTCCACCTCGTCCAGAAACCGCCCCAGCGCGCGCGCAAGTGCCGTGGCCTGCGCAAAGCCGAGGCGTTCGCCGCGGCGCACGCGATCCCAGCGCTGCACTAAAGCACCCAGCATCAGCGTCCGGCGAACTGGCGATATCGCGGGCGGCAGCGTCAGCGCTTCCGCCCCGACGTCGAACAGAAATTCCTCTTCGTCCACATCGCCGAGCGGACGCGTGTTCGGCAGCAGCGCCGCGCCGCCCAGAATCCGGGCGAATGTCTCGTTGAGCGTGCGCGCCGCGCGCCGGGTCGGCAGATAAAGCGTGACGTTGGTGAGCGCGAGCGGATCGCCGTCGGCACCCAGCCGCGCGATCAATCCGCGCGCCAATGTTTCGGCGAAAGGGGCGCTCGCCGGAATCGTGAAGATGTTTGCAGTCATTGGGCGTTTTACGCCGGCGCGAGATCGGCGAGGAAGGCTTCCGCTTCTTTTAGCGCTTCAGGCGTTCCCACATGCATCCACACGCCGTCGAGCCGCATGCCAAAGAGACGGCCCCGCTCGATCGCTTTTTCCCAGAGCATCAACAGCGGAAACCCGCGGCGCGGCGCCTCATCGAACAATCGGGGATGCAGGATGGCCGCGCCAGGATAGGCGAAGGGCGAGAGCTTCCCTTCCGGCACCCGACTCAGCCGCCCTTCCGAATCCATCAGGAAATCGCCGCGGCCTTCATAGCCCATGGAGTTCACGAGCGACGCCATCATCAGCAGCGAATCCATCTCATCCGAATTCCAGCGCGCCTTCAGTCGGTCGAGCGCATGGCCGTAGCCCTCCGCCCAGATCGAATCCGAGTTGTGGACGAAGAACGGCTCGCCCTCGAAGTGCGGCAGCGCGCGCGCGATCCCGCCGCCGGTGCCGAGAATGGCGTCGGTTTCATCGGAGATACGGATCTCTACGTCGTGCCGGCCAGCGAGATGCTGGCGCAGCTTGTCGGCGTGATAGTGCACGTTGACCACGATCATGGTGACGCCGGCCGCGACCAAACGGTCGATCGCATGATCGATCAGCGCGCGGCCTGCCACCTTCACCATCGGCTTGGGCGTGTCGTTGGTGAGCGGGCGCATGCGCGTGCCGAGACCCGCGGCCAAAATCATGGCGCGCGTGGGCTTGCTCAAGCGGCCTCTCCGACGATCACCCGATGCCGCGCCTCCAGCGGGATTTTTCGATCGTACCAGAGTTTCAGCGGTGCAAGCGCCGGATGGCGCAGGTCGTGCTCCAGATATCCCCACACGCGCGGCAGATAGGACAGATAACGTGGCTTGCCGTCCCGCTGGTACAGCCGCGCGAAAATGCCGGCGATTTTAGCATTGCGTTGCGCTGCCATCACCGCTCCCTCGGCGCGATACGCTTCTTCGTCAACGGCATCGTCCGAAGCGCGTCTGGCGCCGATATAACGCTGCATCATGGCTTCGGCGAGTTCGGGGCGGACGTCGCGCCGCGCATCCTCGATGAGGGAGATCAGATCGTAGCTGGGCGCGCCGGCCACAGCGTCCTGAAAATCGATCATGCCGACGCGGGCTGCGCCTTCGCGTTCCGGCAGCCAGAACAGGTTTTGCGCATGATAATCGCGGTGCACGAACACCGGTGGTGAGGCCAGGACTTGCCGCAGGACGTCACGCCATAACGCGCGATGCTCCTGCCGTTCGTCCTCGAAAGCAGCGCGCCCCAATGCCAGCGGAACAAACCACTCCGTCATCAGGTCGGTTTCGGCAAGGAGTGCGGTTTCATCGTAGGCATAGAGGGCTTTGCCGCTCGCAAGATTTGCGGGCGCCGGAGCTGCGTGGAGCGTCGCAAGCGCATCGATGGCGGCAGCATAAAGCGTCTGTTCGCGACCGTTCCCATCGGCCAGAACATTGGCAAAGAGGTCATCACCCAGATCTTCGATCAGGACGAACCCGCGCGGGATGTCCGCCGCGTGAACATCAGGCGCACTCAGGCCCTTGCTGCGCAGAAACTCCGCGGTCGCGATAAAGCGTCCGCAATCGGCGCCGGCCAGACGTGCCACCGCATTGTAGCC
>DASXGS010000379.1:0-3650 GCA_036488975.1 Rhizomicrobium sp.
TGTTCACGCAGCTGGCAGTCGTTACCAAAGATCGCGGGCTGCAGGCGTCCTACATCCTGAACTCGCAGGGTCAGGTTCTCGGCAGCACCAAACAGCGCTTCCTGCCCGACCTGAAACCGCCGTCGGCCGCCGATATCCTGCAGGCAAGCCGCGGCAAGGTGGTGATCGACGCCAATTCGAAAATCAGCAACGCGAAAATCGGCGTGGTGCGCGCACTGATCCGCCTGCAGGCGCTGAACGGCGCGTATCTGCTGGTGGTGCGCACCGTCGATCCGAAGGTGCTGGCGTACTACCAGAACACCGTGAACGCGGTCTCCGAATACAAACAGCTGGATGAAGGTCGCGTCCGCATCCAGACGATCTTTGCTGCACTCTATGGTGTGGTGGCGCTGCTGACTTTGCTTGGCGCCATCTGGTTGGGCTTATGGGCCGCGAACCGGCTGGGCCGCCCGATTTCGCGCCTGATCGGTGCGGCCGAACAGGTTTCCGAGGGCGATCTCAGCGCGCGCGTGGCGCTCGAGCGCGGCGACGATGAATTGGGCGTGCTCGGCCGCACCTTCAACCGCATGACTTCGCAGCTCGAAGCGCAGCGCGCCGAGCTGGTGGATGCCAATCGCCAGATGGATGCGCGGCGGCGGTTTACGGAAGCTGTTCTGGCGGGCGTCAGCGCCGGTGTGATCGGCCTCGATGCAGAGGGGCGCATCACCATAATCAACCGCGCCGCCGCGCGGCTGTTGAATGCCGCGCCCGAGGAAATGGAAGGCGAGCACTATTCCGAAGCGGTGCCGGAACTGGCGGCGCTGATCCGCCGCGCCATCCACGAACCGGTGGGCCGCGCGAGCGGCGAGGCATCCGTGAAGCGCGCCGGCAAGGTGCGGGCGCTCAGCGTTCAGGTGGGCAGCGAAGCGGGCGAGGCGGGCTACATCGTCACGTTCGACGACATCACCGATCTCGTCTCGGCGCAGCGCACTGCCGCGTGGGCGGATGTGGCCCGCCGCATTGCGCACGAGATCAAGAACCCGCTGACGCCCATTCAATTATCGGCGGAGCGGCTCAAGCGCAAATACATGAAGGAGATCGAAACCGATCCCGAGGTGTTCCGGCAATGCACCGACACCATCATTCGCCAGGTGGGTGACATCGGCCGCATGGTGGATGAGTTCTCGTCCTTTGCGCGCATGCCCGCGCCGCAGATGCGGCGCGAGAACGCGCAGGAGCTGCTGCAGCAGGCGGTATTCCTGCAGCGTGTGGCCAATCCCTCGATCGTGTTCGCGATCGATGCGCCGGAAGCGCCGGCATACATCGAATGCGATGGGCGCCTCATCGCGCAGGCGCTCACCAACGTGCTGAAAAATGCGACCGAAGCGATTGCCGCGCGACAGGCGAAGGGCGACGATGTGCCCGGTACGATTGCCGCCAACCTTGAAATCGACAGCGAGCAGTTGCTATTCCGCATTTCGGACAACGGAATCGGCTTGCCGCCCGAGCATCGTCATCGCCTCACCGAGCCCTATGTCACCACGCGGGTGAAGGGCACCGGGCTCGGCCTGGCGATCGTGCGCAAGATCGTGGAAGACCACGGCGGCGAACTGATGCTGTCCGACAATGAGAGTGACGAGCGTGGCGCGGAGGTGCGCATTCGATTGCCGCTGCGCCGTAAGATTCAACGTGAAACCCAAAAGGTAGGGAATGAGCAAGAACGGATCCTTGATCGCGCCTGAAATTCTGATCGTGGATGACGAGGAGGATATTCGCGACCTCGTCTCCGGCATCCTGCGCGACGAAGGTTACGAGACGCGCGTGGCCGCCGATGCGGAAGGTGCGCTGAACGCGGTGCGCGCGCGGCGGCCGCAGCTGGTGATCCTGGACATCTGGCTGCAGGGCAGCCGAATGGACGGCATTCAGGTGTTGGACTGCATCAAGCGCGACTACCCGGACGTGCCGGTGGTGATGATCAGCGGCCACGGCACCATCGAAACCGCCGTCGCCTCGATCCGGAAGGGCGCCTACGATTTCATCGAGAAGCCGTTCAAGGCCGACCGGCTGGTGCATGTGGTGGAGCGCTCGCTGGAAGCGGCGCGGCTGAAGCGTGAGATCCAGGAGCTGAAGCTTCGCGTGGGCGACGAGGGCGAAGTGATCGGTGCTTCCTCCGCGATTTCGCAGCTGCGCCAGCTGGTGGAAAAGATTGCGCCCACCAACAGCCGGGTGCTGATTTCGGGCCCCGCAGGTTCCGGCAAGGAAGTTGTGGCGCGCCTCATTCATGCGCGATCGCGCCGCGCCAACAATGCCTTCGTGGCGATCAACTGCGCCACCATGGCGCCGGACCGCATCGAAGTGGAGCTGTTCGGCGAGGAAACCGCCGATGGCCCGCGCAAGATCGGATTGTTCGAGCTCGCGCACAACGGCACGCTGTATCTGGACGAAGTCGTGGACATGCCGCCTGAGACGCAGGCGAAGATTCTGCGCGTGCTGGTGGACCAGACTTTCCTGCGCATCGGCGGTACCACGCGCGTGCAGGTGGATGTGCGCGTGGTTTCCTCCACGACGCACGATCTGCGCGCCGAGATTGCGGCCGGGCGTTTCCGCGAGGATTTATACCACCGGTTGAATGTGGTGCCGGTGCGCGTGCCGGCATTGGCGGAACGGCGCGATGACGTGCCGCTGCTGATCGCGCATTTCATGAAGCGGCTGTCGGCCGCCTCCGGCCTGCCGGTGCGGGAGATCGGCGACGATGCCATGGCCGTGCTTCAGGCGCACAACTGGCCCGGCAATGTGCGTCAGCTGCGCAACATCGTGGAGCGGCTTCTGATTCTCGCAAGCGACGATGCGGTGCAGGCGATCACTGCCGATCTGCTGCCGTCCGATCTCGGCAGCGATGCGCCGTGGAGCAACGGCGGGCGCGATCTGGTGATCTCCCTTCCCTTGCGCGAGGCGCGCGAGATTTTCGAGCGCGAATACCTGCTGGCGCAGATCAACCGCTTCGGCGGCAACATCTCGCGCACCGCGACCTTCATCGGCATGGAGCGGTCAGCGCTGCACCGCAAGCTGAAATCGCTCGGCGTTGGGCCGGCGAACGGCAAGGAGCAGCAGTTCAACGCATGAGTGCTGCGCTCCACGGCTGGCCTGAGCGTGCGCCGGTCGGCCGCATCGCTTATGTGAACGGGCGGTATCTGCCGCACGTCCGCGCCGGCGTACACATCGAGGATCGGGGGCTGCAATTTGCCGACGCGATTTATGAAGTGGTCGGCGTGGTTGGGGGGCAGTTTCTCGACGAGGAGGAGCATCTTGACCGGCTGGAGCGGTCGGTACGCGAGATCGACATGGCGATGCCGATGGGCCGGGCGGCGCTGAAGCTGCTCACCCGCGAAATGGCGCGGCGCAACAACGTGCGCGACGGGCTGATCTATTTTCAGGTCACGCGTGGCATGGTGCGGCGCGATCATGCGGTGCCGCACAAGCCGCCGCGGCCAACCCTCATCGTCACCGCCCGCAGCCTCGACCCACAGACCATCGAGGAGCGGCGGGAAAAAGGCGTGCGCGCGATCACCCGGCCGGACGAGCGCTGGGCCCGCTGCGACATCAAATCCACAGCTTTGTTGCCCAATATCCTCGCCAAAACCGCGGCGCGGAACGCGGGCGCATTCGAAGCG
>DASXGS010000392.1:0-4266 GCA_036488975.1 Rhizomicrobium sp.
GGGCGCGGCAGGCGCGAAAATTGCCGTCGTAGGCGCGGGCCTCGCCGGATTGGCGGCGGCCCGCCACCTGAAGCGAAAATTTCACCTGGACGCCGATCTGTACGAGGGAAATACGCGCGTCGGCGGCCGCTGCTACACCGCCCGTGGGCTGTTCGCACAAAACCAGATTGCCGAGCATGGTGGCGAGCTCATCGACAAGGACCATTACGCCATCCGCCGGCTGGCTGCCGAACTGGGGCTGAAGCTGACCGATGTGCTGGGCGCCGTCCCGCCCAACACCAAAGCGCTTTACATGTTCAACGACGAGCCCTACGACCTCGGCGACGCCACGCGTGACTGGCAGCCGATCTACGATCTTGTGCAACGGCAGACCAAGCATATCGGCAACTTCAACTACAAGCATTCGAGCCGCGCGGCGAAGCATTTCGATTCCCTGTCGATCAGCGAATGGGTCCAGGCATACGTGCCGGGGGGTCGCCGCAGCCAACTCGGGCAACTGATTCAGAACGCATTTACAGAAGAAAACGCGATCGATGCGGACAAGCAAAGCGCGCTGTGCGCCGTACCCACGCTTGCGGAAGACCCGCGTGACAATTTCAACCTGTATTACACGGACAGCGATCAGCACTTCCACATCGAAGGCGGCAACGATCAACTCGCCACCCTGATGGCGAATGAGATCGGTGCACGCCTGATCAGTGCCACCGCGCTTGTTGCCATCAGGCAGCTGTCAGATGGCCGTTTCCGTCTCACCTTCGCGCAAGGCGCCAACCAGTTCGACAAGGTGTACGACCGCGTCATTCTCGCGCTGCCGTTTTCAGTGATGCGGGTTGCGGTCGATTTTGGCAAGGCGGGCTTCCGCCCGCTGAAAGTGCAGGCGATCGAAACGCTGCCGATGGGCGTTTCGTGCAAAACCCAGCTGCAGTTCACCGCGCGCAAATGGTACGAGGTCGGCTGCAACAGCGAGATTCGCCTGCCCGCGCTCGCCTTCAACACCACGTGGGATGTCACCCGTGGCCAGCCCGGCAAGGCCGGCATCTTCAATTTCTTCGCGGGCGGAACGGAAGCGATGCGCGCGGGCGAGATGGACGATTCCGATTTGGCGCTGCTGTTGATGAAGGAAGCGTCGCCGATAATTCCCGGCCTCGATCAGTTGTGGAACGGGCTGATGATCAAGAATGCGTGGCAATTCAATCCGTGGTCATATGGCAGCTACAGCAGCTATCAGCCCGGCTACCAGACCACCGTTCTCGGCGTCGAGCGCGAACCGGAGGGTAGCTGCTTCTTCGCCGGCGAGCACACCGAAAACCAGAACGGCTTTCTCAATTCCGCCGTGAAGAGTGGCTTCCGCGCGGCGCGGGAAGTTGCGGTATCGCTCGGCGCGATGCCGGCGCCGGCCATCTATGCGCCTGCGGGCTACGCGTCCACCGAACACGAAGCGGCGCTCTTGCTCCACTAGCGACATTGGCGACAAACAGTCTTAAGCCGGCACTTCGCCGGCAATGGTCGTGCGGTAAAGCTCGCGGCGAAATCCGTCATAGTCGTTGAAGGCCTGGTGGATGCAGATTCGGTTGTCCCAGCACACATAGGTCTTCGGCTGCCACCGAAGCCGGCAGGTGAAGGCAGGCTGGGTCATGTGCGCCACCAGAAAGTTCAGCAGCGCGGCCGACTCCTCTTCCGTCAGCCCGCCGAATCCCACCGCATAGGAGCCGTCGCAATAGAGCGATTTCTCGCCGGTCACCGGATGTGTCCGCACCAGCGGATGGAGCGCACCTTTCACCTTTCGCACCACTTCATCCGGCAGGCGATCCATAGTTTTCGTCGCCGCAACGCGCCCTACCGGCGTGTCATCCGGCGCGTGATGCTTCTGCGCCGCGGCCAGCACATTGGCCATCGACATATGCACCTTCAGCGGCGCGATCATCTGTTTCATCGTGTCGCTCAGCATCGCATAGGCCAGCACGCTGTTGGCCCACATCGTGTCGCCGCCGTAAGGGGGAATCTCGACAGCATAGAGCATGCTGATCGCCGGCGGTTCGGGCAGGAAGGCGGAATCGGTGTGCCAGCCCGAGCCGAACACCATGGCGGATTTGTCGGCGGCTTCCTTGATCACGGGCTGCACGTCGGGATGGCCGGACACGCCCTTGGTGTAAGCATCTTCGGCAAAGGGCCCAAAGCGGCGGCTGAATGCCTCCTGATCGGCATGCGTCAGCTGCTGATCGCGGAAGTAGATCATCTTGTGGCGAAACAGCGCCGCGCGGATTTCCGCGAATTGCGCATCGCTGAGCGTCGCAAGCTGCACGCCGCAGATTTCGGCGCCCATTGCGGCGGCAAGCGGGCGGACGTCGATGAAACGGTTCTCGGCTGGCCGGTTGTCGAACTTACCCGTGGGATGGATGATCACGGCGGGCCTTCCCTCTGCCATGTTTGTTCCGAACGGCTGACATTGCGGTGTTCGCACCCATCTGCGAAGGGGTCTCGGCCGCCGATTCGCCGCTGTCAGGGAAATTTCTCCGAATGGCGGACCATCAGGCCAGGGAGACGATCCGGTAAGCCAAGGCCAGGATCGAATCGCATCCCCTGGTGTTGCCTCCACGCAGCGGGAATCCTTCCCTGCAGGTGCAGGAGCCCTACATGAACCTCCGCCAACTCGATAGAAAGCACTTCGGCCGCCAAGGCGACCCCAGGGAGGTCGTCGTCGCCAACTCCGATGACAGTTACCTCACCGACAGCCGCGGCCGCAAATACATCGACTTCATGATGGGCTGGTGTGTCGGCAATTTGGGCTGGGGAAACACCGAGCTTCGCGCGGCGGCGGCGAAGTTCGATGGGCCCGATTACGTTCATCCCGACTACCTCTACCGCCCCTGGGCCCAACTTGCCGAAATGCTCGCGCGCATCACACCGGGCAAACTCGCAGTCTCCTATCGCACCACCGGCGGCACCGAGTCGGTCGAAGGCGCCCTGCAAATCGCGATGGCCTGTACTGGCCGCGGCAAGTTCGTCTCCATCGAGGGCAGCTACCATGGCAACTCTATCGCCACCATGAGCCTCGGCGGATCGCACAACCGCGAAACGTTCAAAAACCTCCTCCCCAACTGCCACACGATCAAGCCTCCGCTGGACCGGACCGCCCTCGGCAAGGTCGAGACACTGCTGAAGAAGCGCGACGTCGCCGCCTTCATCATGGAGCCGATCATCTGCAACCTTGCTGCCCTCGTTCCCGAGGACGAGTTCATCCGCGGGGTCCGCAGGCTCTGCACACGCTACGGTACCCTCTTCATCGCCGATGAAGTCGCCACGGGTTTCGGGCGGACGGGAAAGCTCTTCGCCTGCGAGCACTTCGATCTTGAGCCCGATGTTCTTTGCGTTTCCAAGGCGATCACCGGTGGCTACGGCGGCCTCGGCGCCGTGATCACCACGTCCAAAATAGCCAACACCATCAAAGGAGATTTCGGGCTCTATTCCACTTATGGCTGGCACCCGCGCGCCGTCGCCGTTGCGCTGGCAAATCTGCGTTATTTGAGGCGTCATCAGAACAAGCTTCTCAAGAATACAACCCAGCTTGGCGAGTATTTCCGCTCCCGGTTGTCTCAGATGGCGTTCAAAAGCAAAGCCACCATCCAGGGCAAAGGCTTCGCTATCGGCATCGAAGTTGAGGACGAAACCTACGCCTCCTCAGTCGGCGACGCCTGCCGCGAAAACGGCCTGCTCATCTCTGCCGAAGACGACGTCCTCATGCTCTTCCCGGCGCTGACGATCACCCGTCAAACCGCCCAGCGCGGGCTCGATATCTTCGAAATGTCGCTCTAGCCACATGAAATAGGAATGACGCCGAACGGAAGTCGGAATGGTATTGCCGCATGCTTCCGACGCCGCCACCAGCGGACATAAATCAGCACGTGAAATGAAGGACTGGCGGTGTGCACAGTTATCCGCCAACCCGTCTCTATCACTGAATTCGCTGCTAATCAGGGAGTTCCCGCGAGTTGCGCCCTCCTGACGGCGCGAACTTGGGGAATTTCCGCGGTGGTTCCGGGGCTTACGCGAAACATCGCGATATTCCCCGCAGCGATTTTTCAGGACCCGAGCAGGGAAGGTGGAGCCGCCGCGGCGGCTAGAGCGCGAAGTCGGCCACCATTTGCGTTTGATAGCGCCCACGGTCGCGCCGTTCTCGGAGTGCCCGCTTCCCCGTTTCGGCAGACACAGTCCTGGCCGCGCCCGCTTTGCCTCCTATATTCAGGCGGAGCAGAGTCCGGAGTTGAA
>DASXGS010000429.1:0-3105 GCA_036488975.1 Rhizomicrobium sp.
CGAAAGGCCGCGAGAATCTGCTCGATGTCGTGGCCGTCGATTTCCGCCGCGGCCCACCCGAAGGCGCGCCATTTCGAGGCGAGCGGCTCCAGCCCCATGATGCTGGCGTTGCGGTCGTCGCTCTGCAGCTTGTTGTAATCGACAATGGCGCAGAGGTTGGAGAGCTTGTGGTGCGCGCCGCACATCGCCGCCTCCCACACTTCGCCTTCCTGCAGTTCGCCGTCGCCCAGCAGCGCATACACCCTCGCCGGTATCTTCTGCAGCTTCAGGCCCATCGCCATGCCGAGGGCGACCGAGAAACCCTGTGCCAGCGAGCCGGTGCTGGTTTCCACCCAAGGGAGATCGAGCACATGCGGATGGCCCTGGAACGGGCTGTTCAGCTTGCGCAAGCCGAGCGCGGCGCGCGCATCGCAGAAACCATGATGCCCGGCAATGGCATACAGCGCCGGTGCCGCGTGACCTTTCGAAAGCACAAAGCGGTCGCGATCCGGATCGTCGATCTTCCCGGACCAGAAATGCAGCTCGGCGCCGAACAGGCAGGCGAGGATGTCGGCGCAGGAGAGTGCGCCGCCGGGATGCCCGGAGCCCGCGTGATAAATGGAAGCGATGGCGTGCCGCCGTGTGAAATTCGCAGCATGTTCGATCTGCGCCACCAGATCCGATGTTTCCGAACTACGGCGCGTGAACGGGAGAACGGATGCGCCGGCGGGCATCACGCCGCCTTGCGCAGGTGCGCGCGCGACAGCAGATCGGAATAGGTGACGATTTCGGCGCGCGGCGCGAGCGCGCGCGCTTCCGCCACGATCTCATGCGCGAAACCGCGCGACATGACGATGATCACATCCGGCTGCGCGGCGGTGAGTGCTTCAGGCGCGTTCAGCGGCGTGCCAAAGCGGCTGTCCACATGCTTGATGAGGTGCTTGTCGATCAGGTGCGACAGCATCGCCGGCGCGAAACCGCCATGCACCACGAGACTGTCGAACAGGCGGCCGGCGCCCCAGATCGCCACCCGCCTTGGTTTCATGGCGGCGATTTCCGCCGCGACGAAGGTGAGTGCCACGAGGTTGCGGGCGCGCGTCGCCTGATAGGCAGAGATGAGGCGCGCCGCTTCCGAAACTTCGCGCTGGTCGGAGAGAAGGGGCCGCGCGCCGCTTGGCATTTTGCGAGCGACGATCAGCAGATTCTCGCGATCCGCAAGGTCCGGAGCGGCGACGATCACAAAGCCGGCGGCCGAAACCATCCGCATCAAGGTGCGGGCGGAGAAATGGTAGAGGTGCTTGTCGATGAACCATTCCTCGACGATATCGTCGCCATCGAGGAAGGCGATGTTCGGCGCATCGAGGATCAACAGGCCGCCGGTCTTCAGCACGCGCCAGTGATCGGCCAGCGCGCGCGCCGGTTCGGCGAGATGCTCGATGGTGTGGCAGGAGTGCACGATATCGAAACGCTCGGTTTCGAGTGCCGCATCTTCGATGCGCGCGCACAGGAGCTCGGTGCGCTCAAGATCGCCGCAGGAATCCGCCACGCGTTCGTCCGGCTCGATGGCTGTGATCGCAGCGCAAGGCGCGGCCTCAACCATGGCGCGCACGAAGCTGCCGCGGTTGGAGCCGACATCAAGAACCTGCAGATCGCTGTTCAGGTCGGCGTGGCGCTTGAGCGCCGCCATGGCCACATCGGTGCGGAAGCCTTTGCCGTAGCGCACATTGCCCCAATCGGCGCCGCTCGAAACCGCCGCGGGCGCTCGCGGCGCGTGATCGATACGCGGCAGACTCTGCACCAGCCCGCAATGGTTGCAGAGATAAACCTTGAGGCCACGCGTGGAGCCGTACGGCTCGTAGATCTGAATGAGCTCTGCGCGGCGGCAGAGTTCGCAAGCATCGCCCATTGGAGCGGTCCCCCGGAGAAAGAAGCCGGTAACCATCTTCAGGCAAACGTCGTTAATAATTCACTACGTACTCGGACCGGCCAGCGTAACCGAGCGTCCCCATCATCGCGGCGGCGAGGCGTTCGAATTGCGCGGCCTGCGCGGCTGTCAGCAATTCGTCTTCCGGCCGGTTCACATTGTGGGGGCGCGCGAACGCGGAGGCGAATTCATCCCTGTGCGGAATTTCGAGAAAATCGCAGAGCTTGCGCACTTCGACTGTGGAACCCTGCAGGTCTTCCAGCCGTACGAAATTCGATTGCGCGCGCGGCAGCGCCGCAAGCGCGGCCAAAATCACCCGGTTGATCTCCGCCCAATGCCACGCAATGCGCGAAAACTGATCGAATTGCCGGAAGTTTTGCGCCCGCGGGTCTGCTTTGCGGGGGACCGGCCACCAGTATTTCTTCTCCGGCGGCGGCGCCGGGTTCTTTATCGGATTGTCGTAGTGCGCCTGGAGAATGGCGGTGGAGCGATCGTCGTAACATTCAGCAGACAGCTTGCGGTAATAGGAGCCGGCGACTTTCCGCCCATCGCGCACCAGATGCACGAATATCGCATTCGGTATCAGCGCGGCGAGATCGGGGATCAGCCAGGAAAGCTTGTTGGAGGAATCGCCCCAGTGCACGGCTTCGCTGTAACGCACCGCCGCCGCATGGGTGCGGCTTAAGATGCCACGCGCCTCTTCGGCGCTCGCCAGCCCGAGATACCGTCGCACCGCCAGCGGCTGGACGATGTGCACCATGTATTCGTGGTGCATCTCCACCCCATCCGCGGCGGACAGCACCTTGTGCAGCATGGCGGTGCCGGAGCGCCCGCTCGACACGATGAAAAAAGGGTTCGTCTGCGCGCCCACGCCGTCCTCGTTAACCCTCCTTTAGCCATGCGCGATTTAGAAAGCGTTAAGGCTCGAGGGAGGGGCTATGCCGCCCAAATTCATTGCCGAAGCGTCCAGCAATCACGGGCGCGATCTGGCCCGCGCGCTGGCCTTTGTGGACGCGGCGGCCGATTGCGGCTGCGACGCCGTGAAGTTTCAGCTGTTCAAGATCGACCGGATGTTTGCGCCGGAGATTCTGGCGGCCAGCGCCAAGCACCGCACGCGGCGCGCTTGGGAGTTGCCACATGCGCATCTTGCGCCGCTGGCGGAGCGCTGCCGGGCACGTGGCATCGAATTCTCCTGCACGCCC
>DASXGS010000441.1:0-1895 GCA_036488975.1 Rhizomicrobium sp.
CTCGTAGAACTTGCCGTCGACCTTGACGCGCTGGAATCCCTTCTTCTGCAGCTCGGCCAGTTCCTTGCGGTACTCGCCCTTGCGGCCACGCACAATGGGCGCCAGCAGATAGAGCCGGGTACCTGCGGGCAGCGCCAGGATGCGGTCCGCCATCTGGCTCACCGTCTGGCTTTCGATGGGCAGCCCGGTCGCCGGCGAATAGGGCACACCCCCCCGCGCGAACAGCAAACGCAGGTAGTCGTAAATCTCTGTGACGGTGCCGACGGTGGAGCGCGGGTTGCGCGAGGTGGTCTTCTGCTCGATGGAAATGGCCGGTGACAGGCCCTCGATGTGGTCGACATCCGGCTTCTGCATCAGTTCAAGGAACTGCCGCGCGTAGGCCGAAAGCGATTCCACATAGCGCCGCTGGCCCTCGGCATAAAAGGTGTCGAACGCGAGCGAGGATTTGCCGGAGCCGGAAAGCCCGGTCATGACGGTCAGCGTGTCGCGCGGAATCTCCACGTCGACATTCTTCAGATTGTGCTCGCGCGCACCGCGGATGGAGATGTTCTTCAGCATCGTGCTCGGTCAGGTCTCTTGAGGCCTAAGGCAAACGCGCATTTTGCAGCCCCTGCCCCGTGACAGCAACGGCCGAAGTGACATAGCCCGGTGGGTAATCCGCCCCTTGACGCCCACACGCGCCGAAAGCCGGAGGATTGGAGATAGGGATTTTAACCGAAAGTGCAACCGCGCTCTAGGCGGCGCGGCGGGCCCGCGAGAGGACATCGGCGATGTCGCCGGCGGGATCCACCCTTAACATGTGATGCGCATGCCAGAGGCCGTAGAACAACAGGCTCCAGGCGGGCTGCACGTCCTGCGCCGCGCGGTCGAACACCGCCTTCACTTCTGTCGGCTCCAACAGCGCGCGAACGGCCGGCGCACCACTCACCAGCTCCGGCAATTCGGGGCGTGCTGCCAGCCAGGTGCGCAAGGGAACATCGAAGCCGCGCTTGCGCGCGTAAGGTTTGGCCTGCGGAAAACGTGCCGCCAGCCAGTCGCGAAGGATGCGCTTGCCGAACAGCGGATTGGCCTTCATGCCGTCCGGCAGCTCATTGGCGAAGCGGAGCATCTCGCGGTCGAGAAACGGCGTGCGGCCTTCCACGCCATGCGCCATCAGCGCGCGATCGAGCTTGATGAGCAAACAATTGGGAAGCCGCTCCAGCATGTCGATGGACTGAAGGACCTGCTGCCGGCTGGACCACCTCTGCCGCTCGCGGCATTCCAGCGCATCCATGTCGTGGGCCCAGCCATCGAACTTGCCCGGCGCGACAGGGCTGCCGGAGAATACGCCCCGGCGCTCGCCTTTGCGCCGCAGGAACGACGGCAGGGTGGCGCGGCGATAGCGGCTGTAGCCGCCGAACATTTCGTCGGAGCCTTCGCCGGAAAGCGCCACCTTGAAGCGGCGTTCGTGCGCCGCGCGGGCCAGCATGTAGAGCGGCAGCACGGCCGGATCGGCCATCGGGTCATCCATCGCCGCTGCGATCTGCGGCGCCAGCGCCCAGAAATCTTCGCCGGACATTTCGATGCGCTCGCAACGCGTCCCTGCGGCGGCCGCCAGCGACAGCGCCTCGCGGGTTTCGTCTGCTTCCTCGTCGCCCGGATACCCGACCGTGATGGCGGCAATCGGCTGCGGCGAAACCTCTTTCGCGGCCAGCATCAGGATCGTGGAGTCCACGCCGCCCGAATAGAACAGGCAGCAAGGCACGTCGGCGCGCAGATGCACCGCAACGGAATCGAACAGCGTTTTCTCGAACGCGCCCAAGAGCGACGCGGATGCCTTCGCGAACAGTCCGCCAGAGACAATCGGCGCAGAGGATTTCGCTGTGGGCGGAGATTGAAACGAGAGTGCTCGGCGT
>DASXGS010000003.1:0-5030 GCA_036488975.1 Rhizomicrobium sp.
GCCATGTCTACTCCCGCACTCTCGGCCTTATAGCGAGAACGGCTGGCGGAACGGAAGCCGCATTGGGTGCTGCGCCCCTTGCCTTGGGGCCGTGAGCGGCGCGAACATCAGGGGCTTCAAAGGAGGTCTTGATGCCGAGAAAAAACGGAGGAAGTGGGCCACGCGCAGTGGCCGTGGTGGGACCTTACGGCAGCGGCAAGACCACGCTGCTCGAATCCATTCTATCGATCACCGGCGCGGTGCCGCGCAAGGGTTCGGTGGCGCAGGGCAACACGATCGGCGACTCGTCGGCCGAGGCCCGGGCCCGCCAGATGAGCGTGGAGGTGAATTGCGCCACCACCAAATATCTCGACGAAAGCTTCACGTTTCTCGATTGCCCCGGGTCCATCGAATTCCTTCAGGACACCCTGAACGTGCTGCCCGGCGTGGATGCCGCGGTGGTGGTGTGCGAGCCCGACGCAAACAAGGTGCAGATGCTCAAGCCCTTCCTGAAGCGACTGGGCGATGCCGGCATTCCGCACTTTCTGTTCGTCAACAAGATCGACAAGGCCACCGGCAATGTGCGCGACCTGCTCGCGGTGCTGCAGGAGGCGAGCGACAAGCCGTTGTTGATGCGGCAAATCCCAACCGTGGAAGGCGGCGCGGTCACCGGTTTTGTGGATTTGGCGCTGGAGCGCGCCTTCATTTATCGCGAGCATGAGGAATCGCAGGTCATCGAGCTCAAAGGCGATACGCAGGACGAAGAGAAACAGGCGCGCTACGAAATGCTGGAGAAGCTCGCCGATTTCGACGAACACCTGATGGAAGAATTGCTCTCCGACGTTGAGCCGCCGCGCGACGAAGTGTTCGAGGATTTGTCGAAGGAAATGGCGCAAGGGTTGGTGGTGCCGGTGCTGATGGGCTCGGCCGAACGCGACAACGGCATCCGCCGCTTGTTGAAAGCGCTGCGGCATGAGGTGCCGGACATTGCGGGTGTGACGGAGCGGTTGGGTGTCAAAAGTGGCAGCGACGCCATCGTGCAGGTGCTGAAAACATTCAACGGTTCGCATGGCAAACTGTCGCTGGCGCGCGTCCTTTCCGGCACGTTGAAGGACAGTGCCGTGCTGCATCGCCGCGACGGCGGCGATGCGCGCGTGGGCGGCGTGTTTGCGCTGAAGGGCGAAGCGCAGACCAAGCTTTCGGAAGCACACGCCGGTGACACGGTTGCGCTCGGCCGGCTCGAAGGTGCGGCAACGGGCGAAACGCTGTCCACGTCCAAGGCAACGCTGCCGAAGATCGAGATCGAACAACTGGCGCCCGTGTATGAGCTCGCCATTGAAACCACCGACCGCAAGGATGAGGTGAAGCTCACCGCTGCGATCCACAAGCTGCTGGAGGAAGACCCCTCGCTGCACTTCAAGCAGGATCCGGAGCTGCAGCAGATGTCGCTGTGCGGCCAAGGAGAAATCCACCTGAAGGTCGCGGCGGAGCGGCTGCAGAGCAAATACGGGCTGAAGGTCACAACCCATCCGCCAAAGGTTCCGTACAAGGAAACTATCCGCAAGCCGGCGCGGCAGCATGGCCGGCACAAGCGGCAATCCGGCGGCCACGGCCAGTTCGGAGACGTACATATCGAGATCGCGCCGCTGCCGCGCGGCTCGGGCTTCGTGTTCGAGGACAAAGTCAAAGGCGGCGTGGTGCCGCGTCAGTTCATTCCTTCGGTGGAGAAGGGGATCGTCGACTATATGAAGGAAGGTCCGCTCGGTTTTCCACTGGTGGATTTCACCGTGGCGCTGGTCGACGGCCCCTATCACACGGTGGATTCATCCGACGCCGCGTTCCAGACCGCCGCACGAATCGCCATGCAGGAGGGCCTGCCCAACTGCTCGCCGGTGCTGCTGGAGCCGATCATGCATGTGCGCATCCATGTGCCGAACGATGCGACGTCCAAGGTGAACCAGGTGGTAAGCGGGCGACGCGGGCAGCTGCTTGGTTATGACGCGCGCGACGGCTGGAAAGGCTGGGACACGGTCGAAGCGCACATGCCGCTGTCTGAGCTGCACGGCCTGATCATCGATCTGCGCTCGCTGACCCAGGGCGTCGGCACCTATGAGATGCAGTTCGATCATCTCGCCGAGTTGACCGGGCGCCTGGCCGAGCAGGTGGTGGCGCACCGCAAGGCGGCGGCGTAAGGTACAAATTCGCTCTGCGTTCCTGGGCTGGTGGTCAACGAAGGGGAATGTCATGAGCGACACGCTCGCAGGGCCGGTACACACGCGGCTTCGGGAATCTTCCCGCCGCCTGCTGTGGATCGGCATCGCGATGGCGGTGCTGGGATTCATAGCCATCGTCTTTCCGATCGTATCGACCATCGCGGCGGTGCTGCTGGTCGGATGGGTGTTTGTGTTTGCCGGCGCGCTGATGACCGTCGGCGCCTTCAACATACACGGCACCGGGCCGTTCTTCGGCGCGCTGCTGATCGGCCTGCTCACGCTGATCGCGGGCTTGTTTCTGGTGTTCAATCCGATCGCCGGTGCGTTGACGCTGACCATTCTGCTGGGCGTGTTGTTCCTCACCCAGGGCGCGTTCGAACTGGCGCTTGCGTTCGAAATGCGCCCGCATCGCAACTGGGTCTGGATGCTAATGTCGGGCGCCGCGAGCATCATACTCGCCATCATCATCGCCGTCGGTCTGCCCGGTATATCAGTAGTCGCGCTCGGTATCCTGCTCGGCATCAATTTCCTGAGCACCGGCCTCGGCTACATCTTCGCGTCACGCGTAGCGACTGTCTGACGCCGAATTTAGGGTCAGGCTGCGCGGCGTCCGACGACAATACAGGAGATCGTAAGCTTGCCTTTGCGTGCTTTTTCCAGGGTTGTACCAGTCATCGGAAAAGCTTGCGAGGAGAGTATCTCGAAACCTGCCTTCCGAACGAGTTCGCACGCATGCTCGGGCGAGTCGATCAGAAAGATGTGGTCGGGAGCCGGACTGTTGGCGGGCACGTTTACCCAGATCGATCCGTCGGGCCGCAGCCATTCCCGTGCCCTCTGCAAGGCGGCCACCGGGTCTTCCAGGTGTTCCAGCACTTCGCTCATCGTAATCGCGTCAAAACGCGGTCCTTCGTTTTCGGGCACAGCCTCGAACATGTTCTGACACGTAAGGGTAACCGGCCGCGATACCCCCAGGAGTGCGAGGGCGCGCTGCGTGTGTCCCACGCTGGTCGGACTGACGTCCCATCCCGATACGGAAGCTGCCGAGGAGCTCTTCGCCGCAAAATACAGGAAGAGCCCGTGCCCAGGTCCGATCTCCAGGAGATCTGAACCGGGTTTCAAAGAAGGCAGATACTCGAGTACATACGAGGACATCGCATGCGCGTGATTGCTCCAAAAAACCGTTGAGACCAGGATGCCATTCACGTAGCGCGCCATGAAGGGCGCATTGGCGTAACATTCGCGCATTGCATCCGCAAAAGACGATAGCCGGTAGCTGCCATATCTTCGGAAATGAAATTCCTCCGGAAGCACGATCTTCTCGCAGAGAAAACGATAATCGTCGCACAGACGGTCGAGGCCACCCTCAACGTCGGAAGACAATCTCAAGACGCAGGCGGCAACCCGCTCCGACACGCTCATCACTCCCGGCGATCGCTCGGCAAAGCTCTTTTCGATAAAGATGCTGTGTTCGGGCCATAAATCGCGGACGCGCGAAACCAGCGTGTCTAGCGAGGGAAAGCCTGCAAGATTGGGCACGAAAACGTCCTTTTGATTGTCATAGTGCGCAGCGAGTGCCGCTAAGGGTGGTCCGTGCGATGTAGGGGAGCCTGCAAAATGCGTCAATGGAATCCAACACCGCCCTCATAACCCTGTGGCAACGGCGCGCCGTCCTGGTGTATTTGCATCTGAACGCTCCGGAAGCCGCGCTCCCGCGGTCGCACATACCGTAGGACCAGAGATGTCGATGTCCATGTCAGCCGAGGCGGAACGCAACGCAGATGCTGCGGAGTCGTCAGCACCCGGCCGGAAGTTTTTTTTGACGGTCTCCGACGCGCTCGCCGATGCGCGTGCGCGCGCACATGCTATTGAGCTTCCCCAGCCGCTTCTCGACTTCCTGTATTCGCACTCACGTTTCAGATCCATCGCTCGAAGCGAATGGGAAACGGAGATGCGGGTTGCAACGGCCCTGAGCGACAACTTCATGCGGTGCGGTGGGAGCAGCCTCTTCAAGGACCTCGGGCGGCAAATCGACAGAGGCGTGAGGGTCAGGACCATCCGAGAACTGAAAGCCTCCCCCACCCTGGTACTGGGGTTTCACGGCGGCTTCGGCTATGCGCGCCGGAAGCTCTTCGCGCGCCTGTTTCCGGACAGCGTGATCATCGGCGCGACCGGAAAGCACACAGCGACTGATGGTGCGCACGCGCTGTTTGCCGCACGGGAGGCTCTTCTCCAAAACCGGCTGGTGCTGATCGCACCCGACGGCCGCTTTGGCAAAGAATCCGGAACCATTTCGATCTTGGGCGCGCAGCTGCCGGTCACGGATGGCCCCCCCTTTCTGGCGCATATCAGCCGCTGCAGCGTGACCTGGCTTGCACTCCTTCGGACCCAGGACGGATTTACGCTTGAAACGATGGCCGGGCCGCGCCACGAAGAGGGAGAAGCCTTTGCCGGATACAGGGACCGCTTCTATCGCTTCTATACGGAGCGGCTCGAAGAGGCATTTACGAGTGATCCAGCCAACCTTTCGCTGACCATCAACTGGAAACTGATCTTTAGCGCGATGCTGGCCGGCAAAGTCTATCGGTTTAGACGTCCGACTCGATAAACCCGCGTTGAGCCGGAATTTTCCTCCCTGTATAGGGAGCATCGGCGCGCACTTTTCGTCAGCAGAACATGAGCGATGCAATGACACGACCGGAACTTCTGGCACTCATCCGAAACATCCTCGCGGACGTGTTGGACAACGAGTCGTTGGAACTCACGGAAGCCAGCACGGCTGAGGATGTGGCAGACTGGGACAGCATCAACCAGGTCAAGCTCCTCATCGGACTGGAGAAT